>JANXWN010000203.1 GCA_025351125.1 Caulobacteraceae bacterium
CATCGTTTTGGATCGTGCCCGACAGGGCGTTATGCATCACGCCCTGCTCTTCGCCCGCGACGATATAGAGCGCCAGGATCGGCAAGACCGCGCCGTTCATGGTCATCGACACGCTCATTTTATCGAGAGGAATGCCGGAAAACAGGGTGCGCATGTCGAGAATGGAATCGATCGCCACCCCAGCCATACCGACGTCGCCCTTCACGCGCGGGTGGTCAGAGTCGTAGCCGCGATGCGTCGCCAAATCGAAAGCGACCGACAGGCCCATCTGTCCGGCGGCGAGGTTACGCCGGTAAAAAGCGTTCGACTGCTCGGCGGTGGAAAAACCGGCGTATTGGCGGATCGTCCAGGGGTTGGTGACATACATCGTCGGATAGGGGCCCCTTCCGAAGGGCGCGACACCGGGATAGCCATGAATAAAATCGAGATCGACAATATCGTCCAACTCGTAAGCTGGCTTAACGACGATACCTTCGGCGGTCCGCCATTCGCCGGCGGAAGACTCCAAGGGCGGGCTGCGTGGAGGCGCGCGCCCCTCCTCTCGCAAGGACAGGGCCGAAAAATCGGGAAACGCCGTCATTGCGTCATCGCCTCCAGCCGTACCGGTTTGAGGGGGGGGCAAATACTGTCGGCCCCCGGCTGTCGAACATCCGGCGCTGTCGTCGTTCGCCTTACCCGTGCGGCGAGATCCCCCGCCGAGTCGCCGCCTGCAAAGTCGGTGACGCCGATGATCTTGCGGCTCCCGTCGCTTATGGCGGCCCACAACGCGGTGCAAGACGCTGCTACCTTGGCGGCAATCAACCCGTTGGTTAGCGACGCAATTATGCCGCCCGACGCCTCGATGTCGGTGAAGGCGCCCCAGGCGGCGCGGGCCAAGTCGTCGGTCAAGGTTTCGACACTCCAGGCGCCGGCGAAGGGATCCATCACCCGCCCAAGGTGGGCTTCCTCCATCAGAATCAGTTGGGCGTTGCGGGACATCCGCAAGGCGAGATCGTCCGGTTCGCCGGCCGCGTCGGTGAAGCACCCGAGCACGGTCGCGTCGGCGCCGCCGACCGCCGATGCGAAGCCGGCAGACGTCAGTCGCACGAGGTTCGACCATCGATCAGCGCGGGTTAACATCAGTCTCGAGGATCGCGTCTCGATCACCGCCGGAGACTCGACGCCACACACCAGGGTGATTCGACGCCAAATAACCCGTGCCGCGCGTAGCTTGGCGATCGAGGTCAATGGCTCCTGATCGATCGACAACCCCAAAACGACGCGTTCGAAGGCGTCACGCATCGTAAACCCGGTTCCGACGAGCGCTTTGGCGTAAGCGACGGCCGCGGCGGCGGCGAAGGCCAGTTCCAGCGCCGCGGTCCCGCCTGCCTCATGCACCACGGAACCGCTCGCCAGATAAAGCGTGGCCCGCGGATAGGTTGATGCGAGGCCGACCGCATCTCGCGCCCAAGCCGATATGTGCGCTTCGATAGAGCCCGGACTTTGCCCGAACTCAGCCAGGGCGGATAGCGGGTCGCCATGAAAGGCCGGCCGGGCGCCCGGCGCTGCCTTTGTAGCGGACGCTAGCCATCCCGCGCAGACCAGACCCATAAATCCGGCGTCCAGCGCCACGGGGGCCAGATCGAGCATCACGCCATCGAGCACGGCGGCCAATTCGTCCGCCGATCCAATGGCCGCGCCGCGTTCACCGGTCGAATCGATACTCAGTAAAACCGACGAGGCGCCGCCCGCCAAGGCGTTAAGCGTCTGGCGGTTTGCCTCCGCCGGCTCGGCGGCGCGAACCGCCGCCCTGACATCCCAAGCCCGATCACCACCGTGCGTCGGCGCCAAGATTTGGGCGGGGCGGGTGGCGCTGTCCGCGGTATAGAGGGGCAAGATCGCCAGTCCGTCGGCGGTGTGGCTAATGAGCGTGTCGACCCCGCCGGCCTTGAGGGTTTTTTTGACCAAAACAAGCCAATCGTCGCGGTTAACGGGCGCGAAGTCCGCAGCGATAGGGGTGGTCATCGTCTGCAAGGTCTTCCCGCGATGCTTATAGGGCATACGGCTTGCACCCCAACGCGGCCGCTGGGTCAAGGCGCCACGCGCATAGGCCAAGACATTGCGAAATCATTTGTTCGCCTTCGCTGTAGGATTGGGCATAGTCGGGACCTAGGCTCGGCGCTACCGACAACGCCTCCGCCGATTGCGCACGGAGTGGTTGGTCCGGTTGGAGATCGCGATTGAAGTGGGCACTGAAACGTTTCGCGCGCGCCGTCTTTGTTGGCGTCGCCGCCTTGATGACAGCGGCCGCCGCGCAGACAGAACCGGCGACGCGTCCGCTCGCTTGGCCGCAAACCTACAGCGATCTCCCGGCCGAAGCCGATGTTCGCTTCGGCGTGCTGGCCAACGGCATGCGTTATGCGGTCATGCACAATTCGACACCCCCCGGACAAACTTCC
>JANXWN010000165.1 GCA_025351125.1 Caulobacteraceae bacterium
GAAGAGGTGCTCGTGAACCTGAACGCCGTTTCGATCGGGATCGACCCCCCGCGCGAGGTAAATGTGGTGATCGAAGTTCCCATTGGGGGCGAACCGATCAAATATGAGATGGACAAGGCCTCGGGCGCTTTGGTGGTTGATAGATTTCTCTACACCGCCATGCGTTATCCGGGAAATTACGGGTTTATTCCGCACACTCTTTCGGGTGACGGCGACCCGTGCGACGTGATCGTCGCCAACACCCGCGCTATCGTTCCCGGGGCCATCATGAGCTGCCGTATTGTCGGCGTGTTGGTCATGGAGGACGAGGCGGGCGGCGACGAAAAGCTAATCGCCGTCCCGTCAAGCAAACTCACGCAACGCTATGACGCCGTGCAAAATTACACCGATTTGCCGACCATCACCCTGCGGCAAATCGAGCATTTCTTCGCGCACTATAAGGATTTGGAGCCCGGTAAGTGGGTCAAGATCATGGGTTGGGGCGACGCGGAGGACGCCCGCGCCATGGTGCTCGCTGGAATAGACCGCGCGAAAAGTGACGCGACACGGTGATGTTCGCACGTCGCCCCCCCCGCTCATGGCTGGCCGCGATTTTATCGGTGGTCAGTCTCGCCGCGCCACCGGCTTGGCCTGAGGGCGTGACGAGCGCTCAAATTGGAAACATGGTGCGTCTGCCCGACGGGCGGCGGATCAACTTGCGATGCAGCGGTTCTGGTTCACCGACGGTCATTTTCGAAGGCGGTTACGCCGCCGACTCGCAGGCTTGGTGGAAGGTTCGGCCTGAAGTCGCCAAAACCCACCGGGCCTGCGCCTATGATCGCGCCGGTTACGGCGCCAGCGATTTGGGGCCCCAACCCCGGGACGGCGCCGCCGTCGCGATGGACTTGGACGCAACCTTGCGCGCCGCGAAGATCGCGGGGCCGTACGTCGTCGTCGGCCATTCGGCTGGCGCGCTCTACCTTCGCCTGTTCGCGGCGCGTCGTTCGCGCGATGTGGTCGGCATGGTGCTGGTTGATCCGTCGATCGAACACCAGGACCGGCGCTTGTCGGCGGTGTTCGGCCCCGGGGCCGGAAGCCTCAAGGGCGCGCATGATCGCGCCGTTTTGTGTTTCGCCGCCGCCGGTAAACACCTGTTGCCCTCGGTCGACCCAGCCTTAAAAATCTGTGGCGCGACGACAAGCGCCGCCAATTGGCAAACCCAGCAGTCCGAAGCCGAAACCCTTTGGGGTGCGACGTCCGACCAGATTGACGCCTCGCACCTGCGGTATGGCGCGATGCCGATCATCGTCCTGACCGCCGAGGGTACCTATGCATCGACGCCGCCACAGGCGCGTTCGACCGCCGAGGGTCTTTGGCGTCAATGGCACCGAGAAATGGCGGCCTTGTCAAGCCGCGGACAGGAACGCACTGTGTCGAATACTTCGCACATGATCATGATTGACCGACCAGACGCTGTCGTGGCCGCGATCCAGGAGGTTGTGGCCATTGCGACTGATCGTCGCAGCAAAACGCTCCCGGCCGATTAGTGAGCAACGGGGTGAAACGCAAATATTAGTAAGGTCTGCAATAGAATTTTAAAGTCGAGCGCCGGCGACCAAGTCCGAATATATTCAAGGTCTTTTTCAACCCGCGCCGCCATGGCGCTGATTTCCTCGGTCGGTCCGCGTAAGCCGGACACCTGCGCCAAACCGGTAATCCCCGGTTTGACCTTAAAGCGCGCCTCGTACTGCGGAATGACGGAGGCATAATACTCATCATGGGCCAGCGCGTGCGGTCGGGGGCCGATCAGAGACATTTCGCCTGTAAGAACATTGATGAGTTGGGGAAGCTCATCGAGACTTGTCCGCCGCATAATAGCGCCCAACCTCGAAATGCGTTGGTCCCCTCGCCGCGCTTGAACGATATCTGGACCGTCCTCCTCAACGCGCATGGTGCGAAATTTGTAGATCGTGAACGTGGCGCCCAAGTACCCGCTACGGCGTTGTCTAAATATAGCCTTACCACGACTCTCAACGCGGATGGCGAGAACCATCAGGATAAAGAACGGGGCCAAAGCGACGAGACCGATCGCCGCGCCGGCAATATCGAGGGCGCGCTTTAAACGCGCCGACGTGACTCGCGCCGCGCAAGCTTCGAAGCTCTCATCGATCGCAGCGTTGGCGTGAGAGCCGAAAGTGTCGCGGGGCATTAACGCCGATCTCAGCACCATTTTACGCATCACAAATCCACTTCCGACGCGATTCGCCGAAAAACGGGGCGTTCAACATCACATCGACGTCAAATGAAGCCCAGACCATTGCACAAACGTCCCACTTTCAACCACTTACGATGATCGCCATCCCGAGCCGTTTTTATCGCATATTTATAGTAAACAACAATCCCCCTTTGACGTAAGTTAACAATAGAGACAGCGATTGCACAGCGAAATTGCCCACGATCTTAACGCTGCGTGTTCGCGCGCCTTTTTTTTGCCGATTTCCGCCGTTCGTTATTCTTTCGTCCGGGGTTATTATTCGGATCCAGATTTCACCGCAGTTCCGGCGCGGTCGACGGCGACTCTAGGGCCTCCGCGCGCGCGCCACCGATCAAAGCGGCGCGTTTGTTGGATACGACCGCCAACACGAGCTGGGGGATGAATTGAAGCATCAGTCGCGATGCTTCCGCCGGATCGGCCCCCGCCACCGAAAAACGCGCCAAAAGGCCGTCGGCGACAACCCCATTCATCGCCGTCCTTAGACGATCGAGTTGCTGCTCTTTCCGACTGGTCGGTAAAAATTCCCCCAGTCTCGACCAATATATAATCGTTTCTTGGCGCTCGGGCGCTTTGGCTAACAAGGCGCGAGAGGGTATGCCAACGCTCGCGCGAAGCGGGATATTAACGGCGTGATTTTCAAAAATAGCAAAGCCGAACGCCGGATAGCAGATTTCCGGGCGGTGCAACTGTAGATCGTCGCTCTGGGTATCCCCATGCGCGAGAAGCATCATCACTTCGCTACCGGACGTCGTTTGTTGGTAGACCCGCCCTACCGTTTCACCGTACAGGCGCGACGCCAGACTTCCCTCAATTTTCGGCGCGACCAGATCGGTGACGTCACGCGATGTCCAGCCCGGCAAAGTCCGAGGCACGATTGCGGCCACTGTATCGTGGTTTAACAGCGTGATGTGGCGCCGCGGGATCAAGCCTTGAGCGACCCCGGCGCCCGCCAAACAAGCGCCTCCCAGAATAAGATCTCTGCGGGACGTCATTGGGAACGCCGCAATCTGTGCACGAGATAGTCAATGAATTTGTCGATCCCAAACACCAATATCAGGGCGGTTGCGAACAGAAACATCCCGGCGGTGAAATGCAAAAAACCTTGAGCAACCGCATCCCCGAAATAGTACGTAAGCAAAATTAGCGTCATAATACGCATTATGTTGGCGGCGATAGCGATCGGAATAACAAAACATACCAACAACAAAGAATATTTCCAGGAAGATCCGCGCATTAGGTAGATGTATAAAAGGCTTACTGCGATAAGGCCCACCAGTGAATTCATGCCTGAACAAGCATCTTCAACCAAAAGTTGGTATTGCGCGACGAATATTGTCACCCCTTCCCTGGCGACCGGCACGCCCCATGCGTCTAACCAATTGGTCGCCGCCCACGAGACGAATTCTTTTAGGGGACCGGTCACATCCGCCAACAGGGTATTTGGCGGTGGAATTGAAAAGGCGAGATAAACCAGCGGAAACCAATTTTTGAGTAAGACCGTCATGCCAAATTGCGAATACAGCATGGCGATGCCCACCCCGTACACGCCCGCCGTTTCGAGTGTCAGAAAGTCGTAAGCGCGTCCGAACACATAGCTGATGAGTGAACCGATAATAACCAGAGCCGTTAGCGCCAAATTCCCCTGACGACCCAGCCGTCTGAGCTCCGGCAGTTGACGCCATAGCAACCACCCGCCGGTGGCCAGGACAATCGGTCCGTAGGCTCCAAATTCCCGCGACCATGTCTTGTCGGCGAGCCGCAAAACGGTGGGCGCCGCCAATGCGACGAACCCAACCCAAAGTGGCCATTGATATTTGAACTTCGACCAATAAGTGTTGGACAAAGTCGGGGCCTGCATGGTCATGCCATCAGGCCTTGTTCAGCACGGTCCCGACAATTTTCGCGTGGACCCCCTGCAACTGACCCGCCAAAACTTTGACGTCTTCGATAAAGGTCCGGTCGCGCCCCGTAACGATCAAACCATAGCCCACCACCGAACTGACCTGTCGCGCATCGGCGCTCAGGTTCGACGGCGGGGTATCGATTATGGTCACGTCAAATTCTCGAAGACAAAAATCCACCAGCGCCCGAAACCGATCACTCGCCAGAAGTTCCTGGGGGTCGGTGGCGCCGCTTCCGGCGTACATTACGGACAATCCCGGCAAGACATCGGCGTCAATCTGGTCATTAAACGACGTCTCGGACGAGGCCAGACAAGCTGTCAAACCACCGTTTTTGGTATTCGCTTGGCGGATTAACCCCTGTACGCTGGGATTACGCAGATCGCCATCGATCAAGAGGGTCTTGACGCCGATACGGGACAAGGCGACCGCGAGATTTGCAGCGACAAAGGTGCATCCCACCCCACGATTTGGCGCGCACACCGCCAGTGCGCGGCGGCCACGATTAACGTGTTGCGCCATGACGTGCGTGCGAACGGCGCGAATAGCTTCGGCCTGCACCCCGTTTGGATCTGAAAGCGTGACCATGGACGCCGAAAAGGTCTGACGTGCATCCCGCGGATCGCCAACCGGCACGCGTGAGTCAGCGCCTGTCGCCATTTGTTTAGCAACGGTTTCGAGTTGCGTCATGCCCGGACCGCCTTGGGACGCGCCCACTGAAACCCAAAACGACGGGCGTTGGCTCCGAAAGGCGACCGGCTCGTCTTAGCGGGAGCCGCGATCACCCCAATCATGGGAACATCGTCGAGAATCGACAAATCTTCGGGGCTGCGGACGCGTCGGCCGAAGAACTCCATAAGCAGGGCCACCAAAATTCCGACCCCGAACCCCAACATGATCGCGCCCGGAATGACCAGGAGATAGTTGGGGAAAGTCGGAGCCTTGGGTGCGACGGCGCTACCGAGCGGCACAATTCCAGCGCCGGCCGCGCCCGCTTCTTCACGGTATTGCGCGATTTTAGCGGAGGCCTTCATGTAGGCTTCTCGCCGCATATCTACGTCGTTTTGCAGCTGTGTCAGTTTTCCAATTTTGTCGCTCTGTCCGATAACCTTGGCTTTTTGGGCGGCCAGCGCTCCCGCTATCGCACCCTGGCCGGCTGACGCGGCTCCCATCGCCGCGCGGGTCGCGGCATGGTCTTGGGCCGCGATGCCGACGAGGCTCGCGCGCTTCACCCGCAGAGCTTGCATGGTTGGATTGTTGGGGCCAAGCGTCCTGCTCGCCGTCGCCAAGTCGGCGTCGATCTCGGCGATTTGCGTGTCCGCGGGCGACGAGGGAGCCACTCCGCTCATGACGGGGGCCGCGGAGGCGGCCTGCATGGAGAGCGACTGCAGGCGTGCGCTATCGATATCGGTCTTATCGCCCGACATGACCAGACCGTTTTCCCGTTCGTACGCGGCCTTGATCGAAACCGCCGTATCTAAGGCGGCCTTG
>JANXWN010000169.1 GCA_025351125.1 Caulobacteraceae bacterium
CGGGACGAGAACGCGTATCGGTTCGAAGGTTAGGCCCCCTACTCTCCGGGTCCATCATAGGCGGCCATCTGCGCCAGCATCAGGATTTTCGACACCGACGCCGATAGCGGACAAATCTGCACCACCTTGTTCAATCCCACCAGGATTGGGCCGACGACGGTCGCCTCACCGAGGGTCTGCAGCAGTTTTGTCGCGATCGAAGCGGAGTGAATCGCTGGCATGATCAGGACGTTGGCCGACTGCGTCAGACGCATGAAGGGGTAATTGCCGCGGGTTTCGGGATCCAGAGCCAGATCGGGCGGCATCTCGCCTTCATACTCAAAACCGACGTCACCGCGTGCGTCAAGGATCGCCACCGCCTCGCGCACCTTGGTCGAGCGCTCTCCCATCGGGTTACCGAACGCGGAGTAGGACAAAAACGCCAAGCGCGGTGTGAAGCCCAGTCGTCGGACCGCGCGGGCCGCCTCGCAGGCAATCGCCACCAAATCGTCGGCGTTAGGCATTTCGGTGACATTGGTATCGGCGATGAACAGCGTCTGGCCTTTGGCGAGAACGATCGACATGCCGATGATTTTTCCGCCCGGCGCCGGATCAATCACCCGCAGCACCTCCTCCAGCGCTTGGTCGAAGTTGCGCGTGACGCCGGTGACCATACCGTCCGCATAGCCGAGGGCCACCATGCAGGCGGCAAAGGTGTTGCGGTCTTGATTGATCAGACGATGCACGTCGCGTTTCAAATATCCCTGCCGCTGCAAACGGGCGTAAAGGAAATCGGCAAACGCGTCGTTGTGCGTCGATAGCCGGGCGTTGATCACTTCCAGCTTGGCCTCCGCCGGATCGAGTCCAGCCAGGACCATATTATTCCGCACAAGATCTTCGCGGCCCAGCAGTACGGCATGACCAAAACCTTGTGTCTGAAAGGCAAAGGCGGCGCGGATCACTGAGGGCTCCTCGCCTTCCGCAAATACGATCCGCTTCAGGGGCGCCGACTGCACCGCGCCACTGATTTTTTGCAGGAAACCGGCCGTCGGATCGAGCCGCCGCGCCAGACTGCCGCGATAGGCGTCCATGTCGGTGATCGGCGAGCGCGCTACGCCGGTATCCATCGCCGCCTGAGCGACGAACGGCGGGACGTAGTGGATCAAGCGCGGATCGAAGGGCGTCGGGATGATATATTGCGGGCCGAATTTCAGCTGTTGGCCCTGATAGGCGGCCGCCACTTCGTCGGGAACATCTTCCCGCGCCAAAGCCGCTAGAGCCTTGGCGCAGGCGATTTTCATCTCCAGGTTCACTCTGCGGGCGCGAACATCCAAAGCCCCGCGGAAAATGTAGGGAAACCCCAACACATTATTGACCTGATTGGGATAATCTGAACGCCCCGTCGCAACGATCGCGTCGGGACGCACGGCGTGAACCTCCTCGGGCGTAATCTCCGGGTCGGGATTGGCCATCGCGAAGATAATCGGCTGATCGGCCATGGTCTTGACCATTTCCGGCGTCAGCGCACCCTTGGCGGACAGGCCGAGGAACACGTCCGCGCCCTTTAGCGCGTCGGCGAGCGTGCGGGCGTCCGTGTCCACCGCGTGAGCGGACTTCCACTGATTCATGCCCTTTTCACGTCCGCGATAGATTACCCCGGTATTATCCACCGCGATGCAGTTTTCGCCACGAACTCCCATCGCCTTAATCAACTCCAGCGAAGCGATACCCGCCGCACCGGCCCCGCACAGCACGATCTTGGCGGTCTCGAAGGTCCGCCCGGTGATCGCGCAAGCGTTGATCAGGCCCGCCGCCGAGATTATCGCCGTGCCATGTTGGTCGTCATGAAATACCGGGATATCGAGCAATTCCTGCAGCTCGGTCTCGATGCGAAAGCATTCGGGAGCCTTGATATCCTCCAGGTTGATGCCGCCAAAGGTTACGCCGATGTTCTTGACGACGGTGATGATTTCGTCGGGATCCTTGGACGTCACTTCGATATCGACCGAATCAACGTCGGCAAAGCGCTTGAACAG
>JANXWN010000258.1 GCA_025351125.1 Caulobacteraceae bacterium
CGGCGTGACCATCGTCGCGCGGCTGAACCGTCAGGCGCTGGGACGGTTCGAACAATTGCGGCCGGGTTTAGGAGGTTAACCGGCCCGGCGGAACTACGCTTCGGCCCGCGCGGCTTTTTCGGTATCTTTCGCGGCTCGCCACAGTATTTCCATTTCCGGCAAATCGGCGTCGGCGGGCGTACGGTGGTCCGCGGCCAAGGCTTGTTCGATGAACGAAAACCGCCGCGTGAACTTGTCGTTGGCGCCCCGCAATGCGGTTTCGGGATCGATATCCAAATGCCGGGCGATATTGGCGCAGACAAACAAAACGTCGCCCAGTTCGTCGCTTATTTTGGCGGCATCGCCGGTGTCAATCTCCGCCTCGAGCTCGGCAATTTCTTCGTGCAATTTCTGCATCACTTCGGAGATTTTTTCCCAAACGAAACCAACGCGCGCCGCGCGTTTTGAGAGCTTGACCGCCCGCGTGAGGGCCGGAAGGGCGGTCGGAACATCGCTCAAAATGCCGCCAGACGACGATGATTTCGAACGTCTTTCAGCCGTTTTGATCTCTTCCCATGCCAGGTTCTGCGCCTCGGCCGTACGCGGGGCCGCATCGCCGAACACGTGAGGATGTCGGCGGATCATTTTTTCGACGATGCCCCTCGCCACATCACCGAAATCGAAGTCCTGCGCCTCACTGGCCATCTGGGCGTGGAACACCACCTGAAACAGCAAATCGCCCAATTCGTCGCGCAAGTCGCCGCGATCGTTCCGAGCAATGGCGTCGGCGACTTCATAAGCTTCTTCAATGGTATAAGCCGCTATGCTCGCAAAATCCTGCGCGCGGTCCCATGGGCAACCGTCGATTGATCGCAGGCGCGCCATGAGGGCCAACAGATCGGTCAGCGCCGCCCCGGCGCGATCAGGCATTCTGCGCCGTCCGGTCTCGTCGGGCCATTAAACGCCAGCCCGCAGGATCGAGAATTTCGATCGGCGAGAACCGCGCCTTATAGTCCATCTTCGGACTGCCTCGCACCCAATAGCCGAGATACAGATAGGGTAAACCCGCGCTGAGAGCCTGTCGGACGTGATCTAGAATGATGAACGATCCGGGGCTGTCGCGGGCGATCGCGGGATCGTAGAAACTGTAGACCAGCGACAAACCGTCGGCCATTTCGTCGACGAGCGCGCAGGCCAATAAAATCCCCGGCCCGCCGTCGAGCGACGCCGCGCGATATTCCACCATATGCGTGCGCACCGTGGTGTCCTCCACCATGGCGACATAGTCCGACCACAGCATTTCAGCCATGCCGCCGCCAGCGTGACGCGAGCGCAGATACAGACGCAACAGCTCATATTGCTCCCGCGTGGCCTCCGCTTCGACCACGTGGCGCACGACGGCGGCGCATCGCGCCAACACGCGCCGCTCGGAGCGAGAAAACACATAGTCGCGCACCGGTAGCCGCGCCGAGATACAGGCCGCGCAGCCTTCGCACGCCGGACGATTGGCGATGTTTTGCGAGCGTCGAAAACCGCCGTGCGTCAGCGAGTCGTGTACCCCCGGCCCTCCCGCCATGGGCAGGTGGGCAAACACCTTGCGCTCCTTGCGATCAGGCAAGTAGGGGCACGGCGAGGGCGCCGTCAGGAAGAACCGCAATTGTCGGGTCGGGGTATGATGTGTCACGGGCCGTTTGAGTCTTGCGTTTACACACCGATTAGGAGCCATGGCGGGCCGGAGTGCAAGAGCGAGTTTTAAAGATAGGAATGTGCTGATGAAGATCGCGTTTATTGGCTTGGGAGTCATGGGGTTCCCGATGGCCGGGCATTTGTCCGGCGCAGGACATGGCGTGACGGTGTTCAACCGTTCGGGCGATAAGGCGCGGCGGTGGACCGGCGCGCATGGCGGACAGGCCGCGGCGACGCTCGCCGAGGCGGTCGACGGCGCCGAACTGGTCTGTCTGTGCATCGGCAATGACGACGACGTGCGCGCCGTCGTCGCCGCCGTGCTTCCGGCGCTGACGCCCGGCGCGATCATCGTCGATCACACGACCACCTCGGCGAAGCTGGCCCGGGAGATGGCGGCCCTGGTCAAGGGCGACGGTTGCGAATTTCTCGACGCGCCTGTTTCCGGCGGCGAAGCGGGCGCAAAGTCTGGCCAACTCTCGATCATGATTGGCGGCGATAGCGGCGCGGTGGCCAAGGTCGAACCGGCGCTTCGCGTTTATGCCAAGGCGATTTGCCACATGGGAAAGGCGGGAACGGGGCAATTGACCAAGATGGTCAATCAAATCTGCATCGCCGGCGTGGTTCAGGGCCTGGCCGAGGCGGTCGCCTTCGCCAGGGCCGCCGGGCTCGACACCGACCTCGCCTATCAGGCGATCAGCCAGGGCGCGGCGCAGTCGTGGCAGATGGACAATCGTTGGGCGACTATGGCCAAAGGCCAGTTCGACTTCGGTTTCGCGGTGGATTGGATGCGCAAGGATCTGGGCTTGGTGCTCGACGAAGCCCGCGCCATCGGCGCCCGCGTCGAAATCACCGCTTTGGTCGATCAATTTTACGCCGAGGTGCAACAAATGGGGGGGCGGCGCTGGGACACCTCGAGCCTCGCCGCGAGGTTAATGCGGTAGTCGGTCAATCGGCAGTCGAACCGCCCAATCGACGAACACCAATTTTCAATTTTGAAACGAAACGATCACGCCATGCCTCCCACCAATATCGATCTCCTGGCCCGCCGCGTCGCCGCAGTTCCGCGGGGCGTGGGCCATTCCGCGCCGGTGTTCGCAGCGCGCGCGCAGAACGCCGAGTTGTGGGATGTGGAGGGCAAACGCTACATCGATTTCGCCGGTGGGATCGCCGTCCTCAACGTCGGCCATCGACACCCCAAGGTGATGGCAGCGGTCGCCCAACAGTTGGAGCTTTACGCCCACACCGCTTTTCAGGTGACACCGTATGAGCCCTATATCGCGCTATGCGAGCGCCTGAACGCGCTCGCGCCGTTCACCGGACCGGCGAAAACTCTGCTGGTTAATTCGGGCGCGGAGGCGGTCGAAAACGCGATCAAGATTTCGCGCGCCGCCACCGGAAAATCGGCGGTCATCGCCTTTTCAGGCGGCTTCCACGGTCGCACCCTCTTAACCATGGCGCTGACCGGCAAGATCGCCCCCTATAAGAAAAAAGCCGGCCCGATGCCCGCCGAAATCTTCCACGCGCCTTTCCCCTCGCCGCACCTAGGGGTGACCGTCGATGAGACGCTTCAAGCCATCGCAACCCTGTTCAAGGCCGACATCGATCCCGAACGGCTGGCGGCGATCATTATCGAGCCGGTTCAAGGCGAAGGCGGCTTTCACGACGCGCCGCCGGCGCTTCTGCGGGAATTGCGCAAGATATGCGATACCCACGGCGCCCTGCTGATAGCGGACGAAGTGCAGTGCGGTTTCGCGCGCACGGGCCGGATGTTCGGCATTGAACATTCGGGCGTCGAACCCGATTTGGTCACGGTCGCCAAATCCCTGGGCGGCGGCTTCCCAATCGCCGGCGTGATCGGCAAAGCCGCAGTCATGGACGTGCTCGATCCGGGCGGATTGGGCAGCACCTACGGCGGTCACCCGGTGTCGTGCGCCGCGGCGCTGGCGGTGTTGGACATTATCGCCGACGAAAACTTGATAGCCCGCGCCAATGCTTTGGGCGAGCGGATGAAAAGCCGTCTGGCGGCGATCGCGCGGCGCAACGATATCGTCCCGATCACGGCTATTCGCGGGCTGGGCGCCATGATCGCCTTCGATGTCGCGCAACCGGGCGCGGAGCATCAACCTGACGCTGCGCAAAGGGTAGCGAAGGCGGCATTGGCCGATGGATTGGTCATTCTGACCTGCGGTATTTATGGCGCCACGGTCAGGGTGCTCGTTCCTTTGACGGCGCCGGACGTCCTGATCGACGAAGGGATGGCCAAGCTGGAGGCGGCATTGGCCAGCGCGGTCTAAAATGCGACGTCCGCGCGATAAACCCGCCGGCCTTTGAACCAGGTCTCCAGAACTTTGGTCTTGCCGATCTCGTTCGCCTTGCCGTTATCGGCGAGCGCCAGAATATTTTGGTCGAGCACGATGAAATCGGCGGATTTCCCTACTTCGATCGACCCGAACTCTTGGTCGCGGCCCATCGCTCGGGCGCCGTTGATGGTATAGGCGTCGATCAGTTCGCGGATCGTCAATCGCTCCCACGGATTGGCCGGAGGGTATTGCCCGACGCTGCGGGTGACGCCCGTCTGCATGTTGACGAACGGCTGAGGATCGCGTGTTCCCACCGGCGCGTCCGATCCGGCGATCAAGATAGCGCCAGCTGCCTTGGTGGATCTGGCGGGGTAATAGCCCCGTTCATAATAACTATCGGGTTTATGAAAGTCGGCGACGGCGGAACCCGTCACCGTCTCGAAAAAGGGAACGACGTTGATGTCGTATTCAGGATCGGCCGTCATCCAGGAATAGGTGTAGGCGACAAAGAGGTGGTCGTGGCCGATTCGGGCCACGTCCGGCGGCGAAACCAATTGCAAATGGGCTAGGGTGTCGGGAGTTTTATCGTTGCCGTCGGCGGCTCGCGCGGCCTCGATAGCGTCCACGGCGGTGCGAACGGCGGCGTCGCCGATCGCGTGGACATGCAGGGTGAAGCCGGCGAGGTGGGCGGCGCGGGCATAGTCCAAAATCACTTGACGCTCATGCTGCAAGCGACCCGATGAGATGGCGCATTGATCGGGATGGTACCCGTGAGCGCCCATGAACGCGGCGACGGCGGGTTTTTCGGTATAGCGGTTCAGCTGCGCGCGCACGTCGAGGCAAAGCGGCGAGGCGGTGTCGACATAGCCTTTCACGATCAGTTTGCCGTTGGCGGCGGCTCCAAAAATGGGTTGCAGAAACGGCTTGAGAGTCGGCGAGTCGGGTAGGGTAGGGGGCACCGCGTACGGATTGCCTTCCAACACGCCGTCGGCGAAAATCTTGATGCCGTCGGCGCGGATCAAATCAGAACCCGCATATTTTTGGCGGATCGCTTTGGCGCCCGCGAGCAAGCGGTCGTAGTCAATATGGCCATCGCCCGACTTAAACGCTTCCGGCAGATAAAACTGCATCAAATTGGCGCGAAACGTGAGCGTGCCACGCGCCGCCAAACTGTCGTAAAACGTCAACATGTCAGGGGTGACGAGGGCATCTTGCACCGCCGTGATGCCAAGACCGGCTAGGCGCCGCGCCACCGCCTCGGGGTCGTTCATCAGGGCGGGAAAATTGACGGTAAGGTTGTTCGCCGCGCCGATGGCGTCACGTGCGTCCTCGTTCACGGCGCCGTCCGGTTCTCCCGCCGCGTCGACGCCGATCAACTTGCGAAGGTCCGGGAAGTCCCGCTCTAAAGTTTCGCGTGAAAAGCCGACCGTCGCGCCCGCCGCG
>JANXWN010000276.1 GCA_025351125.1 Caulobacteraceae bacterium
GGCGCGCGCCGACGCCGTCGAACCGACATCCAAGGCCGCCCGACCGACCGCCGACAATCGTACGGTGTTAGCCCGCGCGTCGGTGACCGACCGTTCGCGGTCCAGCAAACCCTTGGCGATCATCCGGGCGACCAAATCGGCGAGCGTCGAGCGGTCAATGCCCGTGGCGCGAACCAATTCGTTTTGCGTCGTCCCGTCCTGCGCGGAGGCGGCAGCCAGGACGGTGAATTGACGTTGGGTAATCGCTGAAGGGCCACCTGACTCGACATGGAAATCGAGCGCCAACTGCAAGGCCCGGTGCAGCAAATGCGTCGCCGACCCGTTGAGGCCTTCACGTGCCGGCTTGCTCTTGTTCTTGGACATGAGGCTTCTCTATCAGATGGGATCAGCGGACAAATTCGTCCTTAGGCGTTATTCGCGACGTTTTCACGACGGACCATCCGTGGGCTGTCAGACTTGAGAATTTTAGGCGGTCGGCGGTCGGCTGGTTGCGCGATTGTGTTTTAGCAGAAACGGTGTCTGAGCGAGAGCAAAAACCAAGGCGGCGACCATGATCGCCACACGAAATATCCCCCAATCGTGCGTCGTCAAAGTCCGCCGAACGACTTCATTGGCGATCGCGCAAGCCCACCAAAATAACCCGTATCGAATCGCCAGCACGCGCCAAGCTTGATCGGGCAAGTCGAAAGCGCCGCCAAGCAAGGCCTTCAGCGGGTTCTTCCTTAAAGCCAGACCGATGAACAGCGCCGCGCCTAACAAACCGTCGACAATGGTCATTTTCATTTGAATTATGTCGTTGCGGTGCAGAACGAGGCTGGCGCCTCCAAACACCAGGGCCAAACCGCCGCTAACCGCGGGGATCGGCGCAACCCGCCGAAAGACAATCAGGCTAGTCGCCAAGGCTACGGCCGAACCGATGACCAAAACCCAAGTCGCCAAACGAAAATCATGCGTTAAAATGAGGGTCGCCAACCAAGGCAGAGCCGGCCCGCCGTCGATGGCGCCTTTCAGCCACGTCGGCGCGGGACGATCAGTCATAAGCGGGCTCCTCCAAACCGACCAATGAGCGCGAAAAGGCCCGCGCGTCGAACGGCTGCAAGTCTTCAATCCCTTCGCCCACCCCGATCAATTTAATCGGCGAATCAGACGCTTGCGCCACCGGCACCAACACTCCGCCGCGCGCCGTGCCGTCCAGCTTGGTCATAACAATGCCAGTGACGCCGATCGCATTGCCGAACACGTGTTCCTGCGCCAAAGCATTGCGCCCTACGGTTGCGTCCAACACCAAAAGCACTTCGTGCGGGGCCTCCGGATCGATTTTGTGCAGGACGCGGATCATCTTGGTTAACTCGTCCATCAGGCCTTGTTTGTTTTGTAGACGCCCGGCGGTGTCGATCAGTAGCACATCGTAACTCTCCGCCCGCGCTCGCTCCAAGGCGTCGAATGCAAGACCGGCGGCGTCCGCGTCGGGAAGCGCGGACATAAAATCGGCGCCGGAGCGGTCCGCCCATACCCCCAACTGCTCCACGGCGGCCGCGCGGAAGGTGTCACACGCCGCGATCAAGACCCTTGCGCTCTGGCCGGTGAGATCGGCGGCGATCTTGCCCAAGGTGGTGGTCTTGCCCGAGCCGTTGACGCCGATGAACAACACGACAAACGGCCGCGGCCCCGACAAAGGACTAAATACACCCTGACGCGGGATCAGTTCCTCAGCCACCGCCTGCGCAAGCGCTTCCTTGACCTCGGTTTCGGTCGACGACTTACCGAATCGCTGATCACCGAAGGCCTGCGTGATCCGCGCGGCGGCCTGCGGGCCTAGATCCGCCTCAATCAGCATTTCTTCCAGGGCGTCCAGTTGCGCCTGATCCAGCGGACGGGCAACTAAAACTTGAGTCACCTGCCGGCTCATTTGCTTTGACGTCCGCGACAAGCCGTCCGCGAGGCGCGAAAACCAGCCGCGTTTGGATTCTGTCATGCGCCGCGGGTCCAAGTGCCGAGCGCCGCGCGGCGGCTGTCATGCCGCGCTATCGTACCGGTGAGCAGGCCGCCGATCGGCACCGCGCCATCGAACGCGATCTCCGTGAAGTCTTCGGCGCGGGCCAAGCCAGGGCGTTCGACGAGAACCGTAACGCGCCGGCCGATTTGGCGATCTAAGTGGCGTTCCAGCGCGTTTTGACCGGCCGCGCGCAGACGGGCCGCGCGC
>JANXWN010000287.1 GCA_025351125.1 Caulobacteraceae bacterium
CTTCGACCGCGATCTGACCGAGGGTTTCGGTGACCTGCGCCGAAAGGCACGCGCCGTCGGGGGAAAAAATACCGTCGCTCGTATTGATCGCCGCCCCCATCGGCGTTGGCCAGCCACGCAAGGCATGGACGATATTACGCAGGGCGCCCAAGGTGTGCACCGCGCCCTGCCAGCCGCCGGCGGTGGCGACGCAGCCGACCGCACGACCGGCGAAATACGGCCGCGCGTCGTCGCGCAAGTCCTCGACAAAATCCAAGGCGTTCTTGATCACCCCCGACAAGGTTCCGTGATAGCCGGGCGATCCGAGGATAATGCCGTCCGCCTTGCTCAACTCGGTGACCATGGCGCGGGCGGCCTCGGAACGCGCCGAATCTCCCGGCGCATACAGCGGCAATCTGAGCGCTTCGCCGCTGATCAAGTGCGTTCGGGCCCCGCCCCGCTCAGCCGCGGCGAGCACCAGATGCAAAGCTTTTTCGGTGGATGATCCGGCGCGGATCGCACCGCCGAGGCCGACGATATAGGGACTGGAACGGGTCATTGGGGCGGTAAATTCCGATCATTCGCATCGCAATTTGGCGTATTTACCTCACGGGTCAAGCCCGTCATGGTGCAACAAATTCGCCGTCCGGCCAAGCGCGAACACCGAAATACGGAGACCGACGCTATGCGTGCTTTCACCTACAGTCTGAACAAGGATCACACTGACGTTGTGTTCGAGATCTCCCACCTTGGCTTTTCAAATAAGCACGGGTGGTTCCGTGACATGTCCGGTTCGTTAACCCTGGACGCCGACAAGCCGGAGGCCGCGACGGTTTCCGTGGTGATCAAGACCCGCTCGATCGACACCAATCACGCCGAGCGCGACACGGCGTTGGCCGGGGCCGGGTTTCTTGATGCGGCGACGTTCGCCGACATCAGCTTTGTTTCGACCGAGATCGTGCGGACGGGCGCCGATACCGCCGACATCACCGGCAAATTGACCCTTCACGGCATCACCAAACCGATGATGCTGCACGCCAAACTCAACAAGATCGCATCGAATCCCTTTGATCACACCCCGACCGCTGGTTTTAGAGCGACCGGCGAACTGAAGCGCAGCGACTATGGCGTGACAGCTTTCCTGCCGATGATCGGCGACGCTATCGCCATGACCGTCGACGCCGAATTCAGCGCGGCTAAACGCTGAGGAAGCGCGCGCCGCGGACGTGGGACGCATTCTCGTCTGACCGGCGGGACGCCATCGCCCTTCGCTTCCGCGCTTGATTGTTCAGGGCGGTGGGACCTATTCTCGTTCACCGTTATGGGGGTTGCGAATGACAAATACCGGGCGAGCGTCGCGCATTTTCGCCGTCATCGCCGTCGGAGCCAGTTTGTGCGGCTGTGCGAGCGGGGATCATTTCGCCGGCCGGTTGACGAATTACAACATCGAAGCGGAGAAAGCCCAGGACGAGGCCATCGTTTTGAATATTCTGCGCGCGGCTCAGCGTCGACCGCTGTCGTTCACGGAACTGCAGAATGTCACGTCGTCGGGCACCCCCTCCGGCAGTGTCGGCTTCGGCGTGCCGCTAGCGCAAAACGGCGGCTCGATGGCGAGTACGTTCAGCCCGACTTTGTCGCTCTCGGGCGGCCCGACGCTGGCGGCGGGATTTATCAACACTCAGGATTTCTATCAGGGCATTTTGAAACCCATTCCGATTTCCACCATCGACTTGTTTATTCAGCGGGGAATTCCATCGGATTTATTGTTCAATCTGTTGTTTTCCCGCGTCATCGTGACGGCGATACCCGGCGAGGCCGATTCCGCAAGCCCAGAGACATTCACCGCGAGCAATGACGTTAGGTCGCCCGAGCGGCTCGCGGCTTATCAGCGATTGATCCAGGTGCTCTTAAACCGCGGTCTGACGACGGGACCCGACAAATCCGAGCCGACGATCGTGGGGCCGCCGATAATCGATAGCGATTTAACCGGCGCCGACGCGCTCGCCAAGATCGCCGGCGCCGGCCTGGGGGTCAAGGAGGTCGATTGGTGCGCGCTCAGCGATCGGGAGCTACAGTCGGTGGCTTTGCGTCGCCGGTTCGATGTGGCGAAGGTAAGGGCCGGCCTGCCGGCCCAATGCGCCGTTGTCGCCAAAGCCAACCCGCATTCGTCGGACGCGAGCGGAATAACGACCAAGGCGCGGGCTGAAATTTCTCGCCTCCTCGCCGCCTCCGGCGCGCCGCTGGTCTATCGTCTGGAAAAAGCCGACGGCGGCGGCGGATTTCACCTGTGCACCGCCGGAGTCCGTTCGCAAGACGGCCGACATGCGGTGAATGCCGGAATTTGCGACCCCGACACAGTGGTCGCCGCCGAACCTGTCACGACCCGGCCCCGCGCCTTTTCAGTTAAGATCGCCCGACTGCCGACAGCGGAGGTATCGGGACAGCCGCCAATTTCGCGGGACTATCTCTGTGAAGCGTTGAATAGTCTGGCCAAGAGCGGGGAGTCGCTCGATTGCGCAAACCCGCATTGGGATGGCGCCGGTTTCGAAGTCGCGTTGGAGCCGCGTTCAACTTATAGCGTGCTGTACTATTTGGGAGAGATTGTTCGCCGTGAGCTTCCCGCCGCGCAGTCTTTGGATCATGACGCCGCGCAACCCTATGTAATGGTCAAGCTGGGTTATCGGATGGCGGCGATTCCGTACGAAGACTGCAACACACCCAAACAAATCCTGTCGAACGACAGTGACTATCGATGCGACATTCTCTTCTATCTGCGCCCAGGCGCGTTCCGCCGCTCGACCTTCTTGACCGTCCACTACGACGGCGAGGATTATTCCGTTCCCGACGATGCGCAAGCCGGCAGAACCAATGAAGTGCTCGACATCGTCAACGAACTGATCGCGCTCAATCATTCGGGTAAGGATTCCCCGACCAGCAGCCTGCTGACGGTCGTCGGCGTGCATTGAACCGGGACGTGCGAGGGCCGGGCGGGGTTCCTGCGCAAGGTCCGGGTCGCGAATCTGGCGGATAAAGAGTCGGCGCCAATGTTCGGTCGCCGGACCCGTCGAGTTAAAAATCTGACAAGGTCGCGGCGTCGCGCTATCTCTGCCACCGAAACCAAAAACACCCGAGGAAGCCCTTATGAAAGTCGCCGCCGTCAAAGCCCCCGGCGGGCTCGACAAGATCGTCATTGAAGATCGACCGCAACCGGTTGCCAAAGCAGGCGAAATTCTTGTGCGGGTACGAGCCAGTTCGCTCAATTTCCACGACTTTGCTGCTGTGTCCGGAATGATAAAGGTGGCCGATGGGCGTATCCCGATGTCCGACGGCGCCGGCGAGGTCGTCGAAATTGGCGAGGGGGTGACGGCGTTTAAGGTCGGCGACGCCGTGCTTTCGACCTTTTTCCCTAATTGGCCTTCGGGACTTCCCCGCCTTGAGCGTTTGATCGGCGTGCCTGGCGATCACGTCGACGGTTTCGCCGCTGAATATGTCGCCATGCCGGCGAGCGCTTTTACACGCCTGCCGAAGAATTGGTCGATGGCTGAGGCCTCGACGCTGCCGTGCGCGGCGCTGACCGCTTGGCGCGCCTTGATGTTGGAGGCGCGCATTAAGCCCGGCGACATCATCGTCACGCAGGGCACGGGCGGTGTCTCTATCTTCGCCCTGCAGTTCGCCAAGGCGGCGGGGGCCACGGTGATCGCGACCTCGTCGTCGGCGGAAAAGCTGGCGCGGCTCAAAGCGCTGGGGGCCGATCATCTGATCAATTACAAAGAAGACCCCAAATGGGGTCAGACCGCGTTTGGTTACGCCGGGGGGCGCGGGGTCGATGCGGTGGTCGAGATCGGCGGCCCGGGCACATTGGGCCAATCGATCCATGCCTGTCGGATCGGCGGCCATATTTCCCTGATCGGCGTCTTGACCGGCGTGTCGGGCGAGGTGCCCACGGCTCTGGCCATGTCCAAGAATGTGACCATCAAGGGCCTGACGGTCGGGTCTATGGAGGATCAGAACGACATGATCGCCGCCATCGACGCCAATGCGATCAAGCCGGTGATCGATTGCACCTTTCCGCTCGACCAGATCGGCGCCGCCTTCGCCCACCAAATCTCGCAACAGCATTTTGGTAAGATTTGCTTGGCGATTTGATGAGGGACAGAAAGCTTGGGGCGCCCCAAAACTTGCGTGCCTTGTATGCGGCAAATGCCGATCATTTGACGGCGAGGCGCACAAGGCGCTTGTGAGCGCGCGATCCGCGTCGCTAGATGGCGCGGTCTCTTGCCGCCACGCCCGGAGCCCGTCCTGTCCGTTATCGCTGCTTTGCACCACGTCACCCGCTATCGGTACGACAAACTCGTGGAGTTGGGACCCCAAACGATTAGGTTGCGTCCAGCGCCGCACTGCCGCACGCCGATCGCCAGTTATTCGCTCAAGATTACGCCCGCGCACCACTTCATCAATTGGCAGCAAGACCCGCACGGTTCCTGGCTCGCTCGGGTCGTGTTCCCCGATCGAACCCAGGAATTTAGCGTCACGGTGGACCTCACCGCCGAACTGACGGTGATCAATCCGTTCGATTTCTTCGTCGAACCCTACGCGGAACACTTTCCTTTCGCCTATCCGCGGGAGCTGGCCCGCGACTTGGCCGCCTATTTCGAGATTGACGAAGACGGACCGTCGCTGGCGCAACTCGCCGCCGGACTGGACCCGGCGGGACGCACCACGGTTGATTTTCTGGTGTTCCTGAACGCGGAAATTCGCAGCCGAATTGCCTATGTCGTGCGTTTGGAGCCGGGGGTTCAGAACCCTGAGGAAACCCTGCGGTTGCGATCGGGATCGTGCCGTGACAGCGCTTGGTTGCTGGTGCAGCTGATGCGCAAGCTCGGGCTCGCCGCGCGTTTCGTGTCCGGCTATTTGCTTCAACTCAAGGCCGACATCGACCCGATCGAAGGGCCTTTGGGAACCCAGGAAGACTTTACCGACCTGCACGCCTGGGCCGAGGTCTACATTCCCGGCGCCGGCTGGGTGGGCTTGGACGCCACGTCGGGACTGTTGTGCGGCGAGGGTCACATTCCACTGGCCGCGGCGCCGCATTATCGGTCGGCGGCCGCTATTATCGGCGTCGCCAGCCGGACCGCGACTGAGTTCGATTTCGAGATGAAGGTCACCCGCGTCGCCCAATCGACGCGCATCACCCGTCCGTTCGAAGATACCGATTGGCTCGCGCTGACGGCGTTGGGGGACGCGGTGGAGTGCGATCTGACGGCGCAGGATGTGCGCCTGACCTTGGGCGGCGAACCAACCTTTGTGTCTCTCGACGACCGCGAGGGGGCGGAATGGAACACCGCCGCCTCGGGACCCACCAAACCCAAGATCAGTGAAAAGTTGTTGATCCGCCTCCGGGATCGGTTCGCGCGCGGCGCCTTGACGCATTTTGGCCAAGGCAAATGGTATCCGGGCGAGCCCTTGCCGCGTTGGGCGTTGGGCCTCTATTGGCGCAGAGACGCGCGGCCGATATGGCGAGATGTTTTCGCCGCGCCGCTGGGAGAACCGACGCAAACGACGGCGGACGCCCACGCCCTGATCGTCCGGTTAGCCGAGCGTTTGGGTGTCGATCCGGCGCACGTCTTGCCGGCGCGGGAGGATCCGTTGCACTGGATCAAGGCCGAAAGCGATCTGCCGTCGAATGTCACCCTCGACGATCAGAGCCTCGACGACGCCGTCGGCCGCGCCACGCTTGTCAAGGCGATCAGTGGGGGGCTGTCGAAACCGGTTGGCTTTGTTCTGCCGTTGCGTCGCGCCAACGGCGGCAAGGAAGGCGATGGCTGGTTGAGCGAAAACTGGGTGTTGCGGCGAGCCGCGCTGTTTCTCGCGCCCGGCGATTCGCCGGTCGGCTTGCGCCTTCCGTTTGACGCCTTGCCGGTTCTTAAACCGAAAGACTACCCTCATATCGTCCCGCCCGACCCATCGGAGCCGCGTGGCGCACTGCCGACGTTTGACGCGATTTATCGCTCTGCGTCGGCCGGCATCGCCGTGGACCGAACCGAAAAAACCACCAAAACCAAGTCGCCGCCGGTCCGAACAGCGCTCACCGTCGAGGCGCGCGAAGGGCGGATCTTTGTGTTTATGCCGCCGACCGCGCGGCTGGAGGACTATCTGGAGTTAATCGCCCAACTCGAAATGGCGGCGCAAGGCCGACCGCTTCGGGTCGAAGGCTATCCCCCGCCCGACGATCCGCGATTGTCGGTATTGAAAGTCACGCCGGACCCGGGGGTGATCGAAGTCAATGTTCAGCCGGCCGGCAACTGGCGCGAGTCGGTCGCCATTACGACCGGCCTTTATGAGGACGCGCGGGCTTGTCGGCTTACGGCCGATAAATTCATGATCGACGGTCGCCACACCGGCACCGGCGGCGGCGCTCACGTCGTAGTGGGCGGCGCCACGCCCGACGATTCACCCTTTTTGCGCCGACCGGATCTGCTCAAAAGTCTGTTGATATATTGGCAGCGACATCCGGCTCTGTCGTATTTGTTTTCCGGTCTTTTTATCGGACCGACCAGTCAGGCGCCGCGGGTAGACGAAGCGCGACACGACGCCCTCTATGAATTGGACATTGCTCTGGCGATGATTCCCGCTTCGCAGGCCGACGAGCCGCCGGCGCCGTGGTTGGTCGATCGGCTGCTGCGCAATTTGCTGATCGACGTGGCGGGCAACACCCATCGAACGGAAATCTGCATCGACAAGTTGTTCTCGCCTGACGGCGCCGCCGGGCGTTTAGGTCTTGTCGAGTTTCGCGGCTTCGAAATGCCGCCCGACGCGCGGATGAACTTGGCTCAGCAGTTACTGATACGCGCCCTGATCGCGTGGTTTTGGCGAGAACCGCAAAGCGGTCCGTTCGTGCGTTGGGGCACGACCCTGCATGACCGCTTTATGCTGGAACACTATGTTTGGGCGGACTTGCAAGCCGTGCTCAACGATCTCAACGGCGCCGGCTACGCTTTTGACAGCCAATGGTTCGCGGCCCAACGCGCCTTTCGCTTTCCGGTACACGGCGAAGTGCGACACGGGGGCGTGAGCTTGGAGTTGCGACACGCTTTGGAGCCCTGGCATGTGATGGGAGAAGAAACGACACCGGCCGGCACGGTGCGCTTCGTCGACTCCTCGGTAGAGCGATTGCAACTGAAGGCTACCGGTTTTCAACCCGAACGCCATGTGATCACCTGTAACGGCCGAATCCTGCCGATGACGCCGACGGGGGTAGCGATGGAAGCGGTGGCCGGCGTACGCTTTAAAGCGTGGAAACTCG
>JANXWN010000298.1 GCA_025351125.1 Caulobacteraceae bacterium
GTCACCGGCCCGCGGCGCGCCAACCATCAGACTGGCGGCGGTAAGGATACCGTCGCGGTGGGCGATTTCCACCGCTTCGTTGACGGGCAAGGCGGCGCCGAAATCGTCGGCGGTGACAATCAGGCGGCGAGTCATGGCCGCCAAGGCCTAACGTGTCGTCGCCGCCGTGCCCAGAGCAAGGTGATCAATTACAGCTTTACCCGGTTGAGCCGCAGCGCATTGGTGACGACGGTGAATGACGACAGCGCCATGGCGGCCCCGGCGAACATCGGCGACATCAACAGGCCGGTGAACGGGTAAAGTCCGCCGGCGGCGATCGGCAGGCCTACGCCGTTAAATAGAAACGAGAAAAACAAATTCTGCCGAATGTTGACCATCGTCGCTTTGGCGAGCGTTCGCGCGCGGACAACGGCGGCCAGGTCGCCTTTGGTCAAGGTAATCCCGGCGCTCTCAATGGCCACGTCGGCCCCCGTTCCCATCGCCAGACCGACGTCGGCGGCCGCGAGCGCCGGCGCGTCGTTGACTCCGTCGCCGGCCATGGCCACCTTGGCGCCGGCGGCCCTCAATTCGCCGACGATCAGCGCCTTGTCTTGCGGCTTGAGACCCGCATGCACGCCGTCGAGACCGCCAACCGCCCGCGCGACGATGTTGGCCGTCGTCAGATTGTCGCCGGTCAACATAATCACGCGCAACCCTTGCTTGCGCAGCGCCTCAATCGCTGCTCGGGCATTGGCGCGGACCGGATCGGCCACCGCGATCAGACCGGCGAGAGCGCCGTCGACCGCGATCAGCATGACGCCCGCGCCGTCCCGGCGCTTGGCGTCCGCGGCCTCGCCTATCAGCGTCGCATCGATGCCGATCCGCTGCATCTGCGCGGCGTTGCCGATGACCACCGCGCGACCGGCGACGCGCGCGCTTGCCCCCATACCAACCTGCGATTCAAAATTGTCAGGCTCCCCCACAGCCAGTTCGCGCTCTTCGGCGGCGCTGACGATGGCGTGCGCCAGTGGATGTTCGGATCGCCCCTCGACGGCGGCGGCCAACGCTAACAGGTCGTTCTCGTCGATCGCGCCGAGCGTCGTGATCCCGACCAACGCGGGCCTCCCTTCGGTCAGCGTGCCGGTCTTGTCGATCACCAGCGTATCGACCTTTTCGAAGGCCTGCAGCGCCTCGGCGTTTTTAACCAGAACGCCGGCGCGCGCGCCGCGTCCCGTTCCGACCATGATAGACATCGGCGTCGCCAGTCCCAGCGCGCAGGGGCAGGCGATGATCAGCACGGCGATCATATTCAGCAGCGCATGGCCAAGGCGCGGCGCGGGGCCAAGCAGAATCCAGACGACGAAGGTGACGACGGCGATCAACACGACCAAGGGCACGAACCAACCGGAAATTCGGTCGGCCACCGCCTGGATCGGCGCACGACTGCGTTGCGCGTCGGCGACCATCCGCACGATACGCGCCAGCACCGTATCGGCGCCAACCGCGCGCGCTTCCATCTCCAGACTGCCGGCGCCGTTGATCGTTCCGCCCGTCAGCGGGCTGGCCCCTGACTTGGCGACCGGCAGAGACTCGCCGGTAAGCATCGATTCATCGACCGACGAGCGGCCTTCGATGACCACGCCGTCCACCGGAACCGCTTCGCCGGGACGAATCCGTAAGCGGTCGGCGGTCACCACCTCGGATAGCGGGATTTCAGTTTCAGCGCCCCCGGTAATCCGCCGCGCGGTCTTCGGCGCGAGGTTTAGAAGGGCGCGGATCGCCTTACCGGTCGACGCACGCGCGCGCAATTCCAGAACTTGACCCAGCAGAACCAGCGCGACCACGACGGCGGCTGCTTCGTAGTAGACCGGCGTCATCCCGTCGCTCGTTCGTCCGGCGGCCGGGAACCAACCGGGGGCAAGCGTCGCGACGAGGCTGTAAAAGAACGCCGTGCCCACCCCGATAGCGATGAGGGTGAACATATTCAGCCGGCGGGTTTTCACCGAGGTCCAACCCCGCTGGAAAAATGGCGCGCCCGCCCACAGCACGATCGGCGTGGCCAGCGCGAGCTGCACCCACGCGGATACGGCGGGCGCCAGGAGACGCAGTTTGAGCCAATCGGCGCCCATCGTTAAAACCAACAAGGGGACCGCCAGCACGCTCGCCACCCAAAATCGCCGGGTAAAATCGACAAGCTCGGGGCTTGGCCCGTCGTCTAAGGACGGCGATTCAGGTTCCAGCGCCATGCCGCAGATCGGGCAAGGTCCTGGCGCGTCGCGGCGAATTTGCGGATGCATCGGGCAAGTCC
>JANXWN010000322.1 GCA_025351125.1 Caulobacteraceae bacterium
GTCGCGCGGGCGCGCAGGCGCTCACGATGGCCGGCGTGGGGCGACGGCGGCGGCGGCTCGGCGGCGTCAACACGAAACGAAAATCCGCCTTGTTCCCGCAGCACTGTCGCCCCCCCGACCTCAGCCGAAATGATGCGAACAAATTAAGAACATTACGGCGAGAATACCAGTGTTTTTTTCGCGCCGAGGCCCAACGCCGGCCCGCCGACAAAAATCCTAAACGTTGAGCGGTCGGAACAACCCCTTCGGCGACAGGGTAAAAACCTCATAGCCGGTTTCGGTGACGCCAACCGAATGCTCGCATTGCGCCGACAGCGATTTATCACGGGTCACCGCTGTCCAACCGTCGTTCAGCAGCTTTACTTGGTGTTTGCCCAAATTCACCATCGGCTCGATGGTGAAAAACATACCCGGTCGAAGTTCGTCGCCCGTCCCCTTACGCCCGTAGTGCAGGATATTGGGCGTGTCGTGGAACACTTGGCCCAAGCCATGGCCACAGAAATCGCGCACGACGCTGCAGCGATTGGCTTCGACGTGTTGCTGGATCGCATTGCCGATATCGCCTAGTCGGGCGCCGGGCCTGACCTGCGCGAGGCCGAAATCAAACGCCTCGTAGGTAATATCGATCAACCGCCGCGCGCGCGGCGCAACTTCGCCGATGGCATACATCCTAGAATGATCGCCGTGCCAGCCGTCGATCACCACGGTCACGTCGATATTGGCGATATCGCCGTCCCGCAGCGCCCGCTCGCCCGGAATGCCGTGACACACGACATGATTAAGCGAGACACACAGCGTGTTGGCATAGCCACGATAATAGAGGCAGGCGGGCAGGGCGCCGTGATCGAGGGTGAACTCCAGGGCCAGACGGTCCAACCGCGCCGTCGTGACGCCCTCTTTAACGTAGGGAGTCAGCATATCCAGGCATTCGGCGGCCAACCGACCCGCCGCGCGCATGCCGACAAAGCCTTCCGGGCCGTGCAGCTTGATGGTCCCGGTGCGGGTGGCGGCGGGATAGACGTCCTCGGCAACAGACATCGGCGGATTGGCTTTCGTTTAGGTCCGCGACGGCGCGTCCGCCCACGGCAGGCGTCGCGTCAGGCGGATGGCATCGACACTGATATCGCAAGCATAGCACAAAACCTCAACGCCCGCCGCCGCCGCATTTTTCAGTTCGGCGGCGTAAACCCTGTCCAGTTCGGCGCAGGCGGCGAAATGGTCGCAATCGGTGCGCTGAATAACGAAGAACTGCACCGCCCGGTCGCCCTCACGAACCCGCGCCGTCAACTCTCGCAAGTGCCGCGAAGAGCGCGCCGCCTCGCAATCGGGAAATTCCGCCAAGGTCCCGCTGCGTCGTAAATGGCAGTTCTTGACCTCCAGCCAGCAAGCGGCGCGATCCTGCCCCTCCAGCCGAAAATCGACCCGACTGGCGTCGCCCATTTTCACTTCGCGCCGATGCACCGCATAGCCGAGAAGTTCGGCAATGGCGTCGGCGGCCAGAGACTCGGCGACCAGGCGATTGGGGTGCATGGTGTTGACCCCCACCAAGCCGCCGTCGGCCTTCACCAATTCCAAGGTCCAGGCCAATTTTCGCTTGGGCCCATCGGCCGGCGAGACCCAAACTGTCATTCCTGGCGTACTCAGCCCCAACATTGCGCCCGGATTAGGACAATGCGCCGTGATCGCGCGCCCGTCATCGAGCACCACGTCGGCGAAGAAACGTTTGTAACGAGCGGTCAGAACGCCCCGCGCCAAGGGTTGCTGAAAATCCATCGCCGCCCTATGCCCTGACCCCCAGTATCAGGTCCAGCGGAGACGATCATGGCGCAGGCGGAACCGGTCACAGCGGCGGTGCTGATCATCGGCGACGAAATCTTGTCCGGTCGCACGCAAGACACAAATTTAGGCGCCATCGCCCGGTACCTGGCGACTTTCGGCGTCGACCTGGCGGAGGCGCGGGTGGTCGGCGATATCACCGCCGAGATCGTGACCGCCCTAAACACTCTGCGCAACCGTTATGACTATGTGATCACCACCGGCGGTATTGGGCCGACTCATGACGACATCACCGCCGATTGCGTCGCCGAGGCATTTGGCGTCGCGCTCTACGAACATCCCGAAATCATTGCGATGATGACCACCCGCTGGGCGGGCGAGCTCAATGCCGCGCGCCGCCGCATGGCGCGCGTTCCAGTCGGTGGCTCGATGGTGAAGAACCCGGTTAACGGCCCGCCCGGCTTTCAGATCGGCAATGTGTTCGTACTCGCCGGCGTGCCCTCCATCATGCGCGGTATGCTGGAAGACGTCGGGCCGCGTCTGCGCACCGGCGCTGTGGTGATCGCCCGCACCGTCCGCGTCGAAGGCGCGGGCGAAGGCGTCATCGCCGCCCCGCTGGAGATTTTGGCCAAGGCCCACCCGAACCTCTCGTTGGGTAGCTATCCGTTCTTCGGCCCCGAGGGCTACGGCTCCAATCTGGTCATTCGCGGAAGGGACGGCGCCGAAGTGGCCGCGACCGTGGAGGAACTGGTCGCCGCCCTGGCCGACATCGGCGCCAATGCAATTACGCGGGTCGAGGGGTAAAGGGGCGCCGCCACCGCAACACGCTATCCGCTCGCAGGCTGTGCCCCGGCCGGATGGATGGCCGACAATGACCGGAAGGAGGGGTAAACGCGGAGGTGGTTCATTTCGCACCGCCCATGCTCTACGGTGCCCGCGAGGGGACGTGGCGGAATCGGTAGACGCACCGGACTTAAAATCCGTTGGGCGCAAGCCCGTGGGGGTTCGAGTCCCCCCGTCCCCACCAATGGGATACGCCGTCTGCCGCGGGCGGGGGAATATGTATCGCGTCGGCGAATAGCGCCTAGATTGCCGGCGCGTCGCACCAGGAATCCGGCGCAATGTCGCCAGCTACCGGTTACGGGCCGCCAAAATCAGGCGGCGGCCAGGAGCGGTTTTTCGCGACCGTCAACCACGGTCATTTCGACGTGATCGTTTTCGGAGTCTTCGTTGGTGATCAAATTCCTCAGCGCCATGGAGATTCGCTCTCGCGTCGCCTGGGCTTCCGTGCCGTCGAAACGCGAGGCGGCGAGAAGCTGGTCGATGATGAATTTCGGCTGAAAGCTGGCCAGCGGCGAGGCGAATCGACTGGACAATTCGGCGATGGCGTAATCGATCAGCTCCGGCTCGATCTCCAGGCCGCGATGCGCCGCGATGGCCTCGAAGACAGCATGATATTCTTGCTCGGTCGGCGCGCCGACATGAATCTTGTAGGGGATGCGGCGCAGAAACGCCGGGTCCATCAAGACCTTGGGCGACAGATTGGTCGAGAAAATCACCAGTTCGTCGAACGGCAGAGAGAAGGACTTGCCGGTATGCAATTTGAGGTATTCCGTGCGGCTCTCCATGGGCACGATCCACCGGTTGAGCAGGGCGACGGGCGAGACCAACTGACGGCCGAAGTCGTCGATCAGGAATACCCCGCCGAGGGCTTTGACGTGCAGCGGCGCCTCGTAATACTTGGCCAAAACGTTGAAGCTAAGGTCGAGCATATCCAAGGTAAGCTCGCCGCCGGTGACGATGAACGGGCGGCGGCACGCCACCCAGCGAAGGTCGACGTCCTCGCGCCGAAGGCTTTCGGTCTCGCCATCAACCGCCGTTCGGGCCTTGACGGGCTTGTGCACGGCCGGGTCGAACACCTTTACCACTTGGCCGTCGACCTCGAAGCAATAGGGGATGTAAATAATGTCCCTGAAAAGGGCGCCGACGCGCTCGCCGATCGAGGTCTTGCCGTTTCCGGCGGCGCCGTAGAGCAAGACCGACTGACCGGAATTTACCGCCGGACCCATTTCCCGCACCAAGCGCCCGGAAACCACCAGATCGCCGAATGCTTGGTCGATCATCTCGCGCGTGACCCGCTCATTGGCGATACGCTGGCGGCGCACGCGGTCGCAGTACATCTTCAAGGGTACGGGGGCCGGGCCGATGTACTGGCTCTGAGCCATGGCGTCATGCGCCCACTGCGCGCCCTTTTCGGTCAGGCCGTAACGCAGTTCGGAATGGGCTGAGACGGTTTCGCCGCGAACCGAGCCGAGCATGTTGAGCAATCGGCGGTCACCGGCTTCGCGTATCAATTCGTCCACCGCCTGCGGCGGCAGTTTCATCATATCGGCCAAGGCGGACGGCGTGACTTCGCCGATGGTGAAAATCGTCTTGGTCAACAGGTTGAGCAGATCAGATAGGGAAAGGCCGATCTCGGCCAGAGTTCGTGGCGATTTAGGAACGGCATCGAGCACTGGGGCCAGCTTGGCCGGATCGATCTTGGCGACGGCCATCAGATGATCAATGAGAGTTCCGCCTCGCAGCCGCTGTTGAGCCACCGCTTCGGTAACCTCGCCAACCGTCACCAGACCCTGAGCAATTAGAACATCCGCGATAGACACAGTGTTGCTTCGCCTTCCCATTATGTCGTCTGACACAGTCGTCGCCGGCGAAAAGCCCGCCGCGATAAACTGCCTCCGAACCCGAGCGTGATGGCCCCAGAAGAGCTCCGGCTTGCCGACGGTCGCTAGACAATCCGCGCAAATAACGAAGCTCCAACGATGCATACGGGGAGGCGGTGGAAGAGGGAACGGGGCAAAATGCCACACGCGCCGGTTGGGCAGCGGTGATGTGCGGGGGAGGCCGGCAACGCCGGTTCGAGCTGAACGCCGCCGCC
>JANXWN010000330.1 GCA_025351125.1 Caulobacteraceae bacterium
CGCGGCGGCGTCGCCACGAGGGGGCGGCAGGCGGCTGACGATGGCCTCGAGCACCGCATGGATGCCGGCGCCCGACTTGGCCGAGCATTCCACGGCGTCCGACGCGTCCAGCCCGATCACGTCCTCGATCTGTTGGCGCACCCGGTCCGGTTCGGCGGCGGGAAGGTCGATCTTGTTGAGCACCGGCACGATCTCGTGATTGTGCTCGATGGCCTGATAGACATTGGCCAAGGTCTGCGCCTCGACCCCCTGGCTGGCGTCCACCACCAGGATCGAGCCTTCGCAGGCAGCCAAAGAGCGGCTGACTTCATAGGCAAAGTCGACGTGGCCGGGCGTATCCATCAAATTGAGCACATAATCCTCGCCGTCGTCGGCGTGGTAGGCGAGCCGCACCGTCTGCGCCTTGATGGTGATGCCGCGCTCACGCTCGATATCCATCGAGTCCAGCACCTGTTCCTTCATTTCCCGCGCGGTCAGGCCGCCGGTTTCCTGAATCAGGCGGTCGGACAGGGTGGATTTGCCGTGATCGATGTGGGCGACAATGGAAAAATTACGAATTTTGGCGAGGTCGGTCGTCATGACGGGGCCTCTAGCACACTTTGCGCGCGGCGCCGGGATTCAGCGCACGTTAACGTTAAAGCGCGCAGAATGGCGGAGACGGACCGCCAAAGGGGTGTTTGGCCTTTTACAGGAGATAGAGCTTTGGATCGCCGTTTACTGATCGTTTCGGGCCTCGCCACCCTGGCCGCCGGACGGAGTCTGGCCGAGGGCGCGGGCGATCCGGATCAAACTTTCCCCGCGAGCTCCAGGTCGATTCCGCCGCCGCCGCCGCCGCCCGCAAATTACGCGGACGCCGGCGTGAGGGCGGGCCAGCCGACCTATGCGCAACCCTCGACGGCGGCAAAAACCTATTCGGAAGACGAGTTGACCCATCACGTCTCGGATTTTTTGGGCGTCACCGCCGAATCCGCCGGGGCGGTCATCGAGCGGGCGTTTAAGGAAAACGGCCGCCCGACCGGCTATCTGGCCGGCGAGGAAGGATCGGCCGCCTTCGTGTTCGGTCTGCGTTACGGCAAGGGCCTGCTCTATATGAAGGACCGGCCCAACGAGACGGTTTATTGGCAAGGTCCGTCGGTCGGCTTCGACGCCGGCGGCAACGGCAGTCGCGTGTTCGTGCTGTGCTATAACCTGCAATATCCCGACGCTATTTTCCGCCGGTTTCCCGGGGTCGACGGCTCGGCCTACTTCATCGGCGGTTTGGGCCTGAATTATCAGCGCGCCGATTCCATCACCCTGGCCCCGGTGCGCGCCGGCGTCGGACTGCGGCTCGGCGCGAATATCGGCTATCTGTCGTACAGCCGGAAGCGAAACATCATCCCGCTGTAAGTTTCGTCTTGTTCGGGCGTTAGTCCCGGTCACCCATTGGGCGACACGCCGGTGTGGCCGTGCGCACACACGACCGAGGCGAGGCCTCGCAAAATCGATCCCCGGGACTAACGCCCGGGGAAAACGGTGGGTTGGGGCGACGGCGGCGGCAAGTTTGCGACTTGCGGGCTGATTGAGTTTAGATTCTAGAACGATAATCGTCTCGTCCTGCCCATAAAGGGGAGGGAGGGCTATGGCGCCGCTGCAATCATCGGAGACCCAACATGGACGGCGGCAATGCGCGGGCGCCCTGGACGCCGACCCCCATCACCACCGGTGAATGGGCGGGGTGGATGCAGTGGAGCATCGATCCCTTCGAACTGCACGCCGGGCCATTCTATTCCCGCCGCGAAGAGGGCGGCCGGCTGATCAGCGCCTTTCGCGCCGAGGCCAAGCACATGAACGGCAGCGGCTTCATGCACGGCGGCTGTCTGTTGACCTTTGCCGACTATGTGCTGTTTGCCATCGCCGCTGACGCCATCGCCGGAACGCAGGCGGTCACGGCCTCGTTGAACAGCGAATTCATCGATTCGGCGCGGGTCGGCGACCTGATCGAAGGCGCGGGCGAAGTGATCCGCGCCGCTCGCTCGATGGTGTTCGCGCGCGGCTTGCTATCCACTGCCGGGCGACCGCTGCTGACGTTTTCCGCGATCGTCAAAAAGGTTGCGGCGCCCGCCGCGACTTGACGCGCCCGTCCCGCTCCCTCACGCTAACGATGGATCAGACGGCCGGGCGGTCGCGCTTGAGCCCCGCGAGGGGCGAGAGCGAGGAAAGTCCGGGCTCCACGGCGACAAGGCGGCGGGTAACGCCCGCCGGGGGTGACCCCAGGGATAGCGCCACAGAAAGCAAACCGCCTGTCGGTCTTGGCCGAAAGGTAAGGGTGAAAGGGTGGGGTAAGAGCCCACCGCGGTCCGGGTAACCGGGACGGCATGGCAAGCCCCGCTTGGAGCAAGACCAAATAGGGGCGTCGCGTTCGCCGCGAGGCGGGCAGGTCGTCGCCGACCCAGGCGCCCGGGTAGGTCGCGAGAACCGTCCGGCAACGGACGGTCCAGAGGAATGATCGTCGCATTCGCGCGCGAGTGCGGATGGCACAGAACCCGGCTTACAGGCCGTCTGATCCATTTTGCCTTTTAGGGACTTTTCGGCGTTGGCGCAGGTCGGAGTCCGGCGTCCCAGCCCGCTACCAAATCCGCGCGAGCAGGTCGTCGAACACCGTGTCGGCCGAAACGATCGGAATGCCGCGGTGGATCGCCGTCGCGGCCAGCAACCGGTCAAACGGATCGCGGTGGTTCCACGTCATCATCGCGGCCTCCAGGCAAATGGCGGCGCTGAGTTCGGCCGTCACCCCGCCCTGCCGCTCCAACAGAACCGGTAAGTCACCCGCAAACGGCGCCATCCGCGGCCACTTACCCAGACGCACTTTTTGACCGATTTCAAAGAACGAAATCGGGCTGATCATGACCGATCGCGCCGTGCTGATCGCCTTCAAGGCGGGGGTCGACAATCGCGGATCGCCCGTTAGGCTCCAGGCCCAGACGTGAGTGTCTAACAGAACGGCCTTCAAGCCTCGCCTTCCCACGCCGCCAAGTCCTGGTCGTCCATCGGGGTTAGGAAATCGGGTCCCGCGCCGTGCAAGCGGCCCTTCAACACCCCGATCTGAAATGCGTTTTGCGCAATCGCCACGAGCCGAACGACCGGCTTGGCGCCCCGTGCGATGACCACGTCTTCACCGGCCAACGCCGCTTCGATCAGTTTTGACAAGGTGGTCTTGGCGACATGGATGGTAACCTGCGGCATGCAACGAGCTCCTACCTTATTAGCTAAGTTAGTCAACATCTGCGGCCTGGACTTCAAAGCGCCGACGACGTTCGCATCCCGTGAGCCCATCGGCTAAACTTACCATGCCCAAGCCGGGAGGAAGCGCGCATGACGACGGACTCGCCGATAAGCGGTGGCGCGATCTTGGATCTTATCGGCGCCATGGCCCCATTCCGGCAGGGCCGGGAGGTTTTCGTCATCGGCCTTACCGGGGCGGTGGCGGTGGGCAAAAGCACCTTGGCGCGCGCATTGGGCGAAGCCTTCGGAGATGCGCATGTGGTATCGACCGACGGTTTTTTGCGCGCCAACGCCGATTTGGAGGCGGCGGGGCTGACGATGCGCAAAGGCTTCCCCGAAAGCTATGATAGCGCCGCCTTGCATGCCGCGCTCGCCCAAGTGCGACGCGGGCCGGCGGTCTTTCGCGGCTATTCGCATCACACTTACGATGTCGATCCAGCCTCGCACCAAACCCTGGATAGACCGGCTGTGCTGATCGTCGAGGGCCTGGGGCTGTCCCGCGCCGCGCCGCTCGATGTTTTGGTCTATCTCGACGCCGACGAGGCCGATATCGAAACCTGGTTCACGCAGCGCTTGCTGGGTCTTTGGCGGATCGGGCGCGACGATCCGACCTCGTTCTACGCCCGCTTCGCCGATCTTGACGGAGACGGCGCCCGCGCCTTCGCCGCCACCGTTTGGGCGCGGATCAACCGGCCCAATCTGCGGGACCACATTCTACCCCTTCGCGAGACGGCGGACATCGTGGTGCGCAAGAAGAGCGATCATAGGATCGCGCACATCGCCACGCTTAGCCGTTCCTCGCACGGCACGGGCGCATCATGAATCGTTGTCACCGCGCTAATTATTGTTCTGTAGAGTTCGTTCACTTTATGTTCCGATACTCGTTTCCCTGCCTCAACGGCTCCACAAAACATTGAGAAATACTGTAAAATTCCCATTTGGTGTCATTGCAGCCCAATTAATCCCATGATAACCCATTTGTGTCGCGTCGGGCGGTCTGGCCCGGCGGGACGCGCGTCAATCGCGGCGCGCGGGCGGGTTAAGGCGGGAAAACGTGTTTCTCTCAACGGTCGAGAAACAGCTTGATGCCAAGCGGCGGATCGTTCTGCCGCAGGATTTCCGCGCGGCGGCGGCAGGAACGTTCGACGGGGTGTATTGCTTTGCGTCGTTCGAAGGCGAGTGTCTGGAAGGGGGCGGACAAGCGTTTTTCGACACCTACCTCAATCTGATCGACGAATTGCCGTTTGGCGATCCGACGCGATCGGCGATGGAAACCAGCGTGTTGGGCGGCATGGTCAAGCTGGCGTTCGACACCGCCGGCCGGATCACCTTGCCTGAAACCCTGTGCGAGGAGTTCGGCTTGACCGATTGGGTCGCGCTGGTGGGTTTGCGCAGCCGTTTTCAGATCTGGCCACGCGAGGCTTTCAAAACCCATCGCGCGCGCCAGCGCGACCTCGCCCGCGAGGGGCTGCACGCCCTGCGCGCCCAACAACGCGGCGCGTTGACCTCATGACCGCCGCGCCGCACACGCCGGTGTTGATCAACGAAGTGATGGCGGCGCTGGCGCCGGCGGCCGGAATGACAATCGTCGACGGCACGTTCGGCGCGGGCGGATACAGCCGCGCCTTTCTCGAAACCGGTGCCGCGGTGGTGGCGTTCGACCGCGATCCGAGCGTCGCGGCGTTCGCCGCGCCGCTGGCGGCGAGCGGTCGGTTTCGGCTGGTCGCGCGAACCTTTTCCAACATGGTCGAGGTGGTCGGCGAGGGCGCGGCGGACGGCGTGGCGCTCGACCTGGGTGTCTCGTCGATGCAAATGGTTCAGGCCGAGCGCGGTTTTTCACTGATGATGG
>JANXWN010000339.1 GCA_025351125.1 Caulobacteraceae bacterium
GTCGAGTCCAGACGCCGATGCCCAGTTCGCCGCAGAGGCGAACAATCCGAATGCCGATCCACCGGCGTTGGGGACCTTCGTGGCGGTTCCAAATACATTGAGCCCCAGAAAATTTCCGTTGTTTGCGGCGCAACCGGTTAAGTTGGAAGAACTGGCCGTGCCGTCGCCAACCAACTGTGAGGAGTCGACAAAGGTCACGCCGTCCGGCCCAATGGCCGCCGATCCACATACTGATCCACCGGTGACCAAGCTATTGACCGTCGCATAGGCCGGTAAGGCGCCGAAGGATGTCACGCCCATCGCCATCAACAAAACGGCGATCTGACCCGCGCCCAATCCGCCGAGGCCCAAACGCTTGCGGCTCATGCCCAAAACGCTGTGCGCCAAACGCAGCGCCGCCATTAGGCGACGACGGGCGCCCCGACTGACATTCCCGCCCAGCCAGTTGGACGCGAACCTGCTCGCGGTAACAGCTGGGTTAGCACCAAGCGCACTGATTTTCGGAATGTCAGACATAAATTCAGCCCCCCTCTTACTGTCGCTGTGATAGTTCACCCCGACGCATTTAGTATTCGATGCGATCCGAGAAAAAGAGCTGCGGCCCTTGCTTTCCATATGCGCGACGCATTTAGACGACGAATCACCCAATGTGGGAATATCGATTGCACAACGGTAAACACCGCGTCAAATCGTTTGCGATCACAATGACTTCGATCCTGAGCTATTTGACATTGCTCTACAATTCAGGGAGTGGTTTTGAGCAAAAACGCTGCAGTCGGCGACAAGGCAATTGAGCCGCGAATTTTTTGCTAGATGTTCTTCCAATCACTGGATCGCCGTCTTGCAGTCTGGCGAATTCCCAGCCCCGCGATGCCTGTAGGGAGATCGGAACACGGGCTCTTGAACGCGGCATCCCGCATATTACCTACCATTTGACGGCGCCGGATGTCTGGGCCGTTCAGGTTATAGCGAGGCCGAGTTCGGCTCGCGCAGACCTGTCTCGCATTGCTTCACTTTAAGAAGGATGACTTCACCATGCGCACCATTGATCTTTCTCCCCTGTACCGTTCCGTGGTCGGATTTGACCGGCTCGCGGACTTGCTCGACGCCGCCGGCGCCGAGGCGGCCACAGGCTATCCGCCCTATAACATCGAACGCACGGGCGAGAACGCCTATCGCATCGAAATCGCGGTGGCGGGTTTTCGCCAGGAGGACCTGACTTTAGAGGTTAAGGAAAATCTCTTGACTGTCCAGGGCCGTAAGGCGGCCAACGATGACGCCAAGCAATATCTGCATCGCGGTCTAGCGGAACGCAATTTCGAACGCCGTTTCCAGTTGGCCGACTATGTGGTCGTCGCCGACGCCCAATTGGAAAACGGTCTGCTGGCCATAGCGCTCAAGCGCGAATTGCCCGAAGCTCTTAAGCCCCGTCGGATCGACATTACGACCGTTAAGGATGCGGGCTTGATCGCGAGCGATAAAGCCGCATAGAACCGTAAGAGACCTCGTCCCTCCTCTTTGATGAGGAGGGACGATCTTTAACTTTGCAGCGAGCGCAAAGCCCTGATCGACTGACGGTCGGTTATTGAACGGTTGCTTTGAGCGACGCGCCGTCGGCCTCGGTCGCCACCTCCGGCAGATAGCACGAAAATATGGCTCCGGAGCCTGGCTCGCTTTCGAGAGCGACCCAACCGCCGTGCAATTCGATCAAGGCCTTGACCAGCGTCAATCCCAGCCCGACACCGCCGACGCCCTGACCCCCGAACCGGTCGAAAATGTGTGCCTGGACGTGGAACGGAATTCCCTGCCCGGTATCGGCGACGGCCAGTCGAACCTCGCCTTGCCCGCGCGCCGCCGACAAGGTGACGACTCCGCCTTGCGGCGTGTGACGCAGCGCATTTTCAATTAAACAATCGAGAACTTGCGATAGGCGAACTTGATCGCCTTCAAGGCTGCCCGGCGCGCCTCCCTTCCCGATATTCAAAAGAATGCCGCTCTGGACGGCTGGCATAGCCCAACGCGCGACGGCGGTGTCCAGCAATTTACGGATCGAAACGGGCGCCCGCGCCAGCGTCAGATCGCCCGCGTCCAGAGCGGCCACCGTCAGAATGGTGTCAATCGATCCAGTCAGATCGCCCGCCGCCGTGTGGACCGCCGCGACATAGCCACGATCGATTTCGGTGATGCCGGCGCCCTCGCGTGACAACAGCTCCGCGTACCCCATGATGGTGGTTAGCGGCGTGCGCAGTTTATAGGACACGCTACCGACGAAATCTCGCTTCAGGCGGGCCGCTTCGCTCAAAGCCGCCTCGCGATCCGCCAGCGCACCCTCCAACCGTCGTGTATCGGTGACGTCCGCGAAACTCACCAGAGTGGCGCCGTCCGGCAGGGGCCGCGACTGCCATGCGACCGCCCGACCATCGCTGGTGTCTACTTCGCCTTTCGCCGAAGCCCGCGCCCGCGGATCCGGATCGCTGATCCGTCCCTTGAGCTCGCGCCAGAACTGCAGATCATGAACGCGCGGCGCGCATAGATCGACCACCGCGTCGAAACCGAGCCCGTCGCCGCCCGCCGAGCCAGCCAATTGCGCGTCGGAGACACTCCAAAAGGCGGCGAAGGCTTGATTGTGTAAGGTCAGCCGGCCGTCGGCGCCGAACACGGCGACAGCGTCGTTAAGCTTGTCAAGAGTAGCTTTTTGTACCTGGATCAGATGGTTGAATTGGGTCTTAAGGCGCAGTTCGGGCGTCATGTCGGAAAACAACAGTATCAAACCGCCGAGGGGGTGCGGCTGACTTACCACGCGCAGGGTGCGATCGCCTGCCAAACGCCAAACGGCTTCGCTGATGGGCGCCATCTGTTCATAGCGCGACAACTCGGCGGCTTTGAATTGGGCGTAGTCGACGGTTTCGGGTAATCGGCGACGACCCCGCAGGCGATCTAGCCATTCGCCATGACTTGGGCCGTCCGCCAGCCAAACCGGATCGAGGTCCCAAAGCGCGGCGAAAGCGCGGTTGTATTGCGCGAGGCGCCGATCACGGCCAAATACCGCGACGGCGTCGCCGATCTGATCGAGTATCAGGTCATAGCCGGAGATTTGCCGTCGCAGCGTGTCGGCCGCGCCTTCCGATTGGGTGACGTCCAAGGTCCACACCCCCACGCCGCCGCCCTCAAGTGGCGCGGCGCGCACCAAGATAGCGCGGCGACGGCCGCCGACATTGACCCACCGCACCCGCTCGCGCACCGCCCGAGCGGCGGCGGCGGTTCGAGCCAAATCGTCGGCCCCGCGATCGAAACTTAGGCCGCGCGTCGACGCGTCGCCCACATCCAGCGCCTTGACGGCCGCAAGCCACGCGCGATTGACCCAAACCGCGGCGCCGTCCGCTCGGGCGATCCAAGCTGGTTGGTCATAGGTGTTGATGAACGCCGCCAGCCGCCCGTCCCGCAGCCCTTTTGCGCTCGCGCCGGCGGCGACCGACAAACGCAGCCACGCCAACGCACCGGTGGCGCGGCCTTGGACGTCCAAGGCGCCGCGTGGCCCGTCGACCTCGAAGTCGAAGGGCGCGCCACGTTGAATCAAGCCCTGCAGGCGGCGCGCGTGGTCTGGCTCCGCGGCAGCCATGGCGTCGATGATCCGCGCTGGCAGCGGCGCCACGCCGAGAATTTTGGCGCAAGCCGTCAAGGCCGCTTCGCCGGCGATCAAGGTGGGTCGACCGTCATCGATCAGAATAATGGCCGTTTCGAAGACCTCGATCGCCGCGGTCAGGCGCGCGCCGTCGCGGTGAGACGTCGCCGCGCGCGCCGCGCCGGCCTGTCCGCGGCGTCGCGCCAGGCGGGCGGCCAGGCCCCAAGCCGCGACGGCGCCCAACCCGGCGGCGGCCAAGCTCTGCGTCGCCATCACCCACAGATCGTGCGAACTCACGCCTTTGAAGCCTTATCAACCGCCCGGTTCGCCCCGTCCGGCGCCAATGCAGTGTCTCTTAGAGTGCTTCGCACGCCGCGCATGGACTTTCTTCTTCGCGGCTTGCGAGCCGCGTGATGCCGAGCGATCGCGCTGCTCTTTCCCGCGAGCGCGAAGCATGTCAGGTTTGCCGCATAAGCCAGTCTGGGAGGACAAAAATCGATGGAAGCGCATAGACTTGTGGCGATCGTCACGCTGGTTTCGCTATTGTTGTATTTTTTTATGGGACTGAACGTCGGTCGGGCGCGGTCCAAGCACGGCGTGCCCGCCC
>JANXWN010000179.1 GCA_025351125.1 Caulobacteraceae bacterium
ATTTTGCACGGGCTGCTCTAAAATCGTCCTGCCCATAAGCGGAAAAACCAGTCGGCTTGAGCTGATTCACCGCTGCCCTGGCGGCGCGTTTGTCGGTGAACCAAGCGGCGTTAATCGGCAGAAACGGCGTCGTCTCGGCGGTCAGGTCGTTTTCGTCGCTGATCGCCGCCACCGGGCAGGCGTCCACGCACACGGCGCAATTGATGCACGCCACCGGATCGATGTAGCACATGCGATCGTCCGCCTCGACGTGGATGCAGTCGACCGGACAGACCTCGGCGCAGGATTTGTCCTTCACGTCGATGCAGGGCCCGGCGATCACAAACGTCATGGGAGCGTTCCGCCTCCTCGCGCGCCGGTCCAAAACAACACCTTGTTACGAAATCCTAGACTTCGCCGCGTCGCTGTCAACCAAGCGATGACCCGCGAGCGCTGTCCTGGGGCCTTACGGTCCGCCGGTCACGTAGAGGCATTGGCCGGTAATCCAACTGGAGGCCGGAGAGGCTAGGAAGACGGTCGCCGCGCCGATATCGCCGGGTGTGCCATAGCGCTCGAGCGGTATTGCGAGAGTCTTCAGGAAGGCCTCCGCCCGTTCTTCGTCCAGACGGATGGATTCGTCGAAGTTCTGGGTGCGAACCGGTCCCGGCGCCACGGCGTTGACCCGGATGGCGGGGGCCAGCTCGAGCGAAAGGGTCTGCGTAAGGCTGTTCACCGCCGCCTTGGCGGCGGCGTAGGGGCCATTCTTGATATTGCCGCCCCGCGCCGAGCGCGACGACGTGTTGATAATGACGCCGCCCGCTTTCATATGCCGGGCCGCCGCTACGGAGCCGGCCCATACGGCCTTCAGGTTGAGATTCATTTGCATGTCCCAGCGGTCTTCCGGCGTACGGGTCAGATAACGCGGCGTGGCGTCCGGCAAGCCTCCGGCGTTGTTGACCCAGATGTTAAGGCCGCCGAAGTCGGCGACGACCGTGTCGGCCAGCTGGTCGAGTTCGCCCGAAGCGGTGACATCCACCACATAACCCTTCGACCGGCGGCCCAGGCGCTGGATTTCGGCCGCGACGGCGTCGACGTCCGCGCGCGACCGGGCGGCCACCGCAACGTCCGCGCCGGCTTCGGCAAGACTGAGGGCAATCCCGCGGCCGATGCCCTTGCCGCCGCCCGTCACGACCGCCACCTGGCCGTCTAGCCGAAAGAGATCCAATACGGTCATGGGCAAACGCCTTTCCTGTCAGTGCCGGCTATGCGGGCGCCAGATCTGGATCACGTTATGTTTTCCAGCGCCTCGCGCCAAGCCCCCAGCCCGCGCGAAAGAGCATGGCGGCGCACTCGACTCGCGTTATTATCGTCGTAAGTGTGACAGCCGACGCGCCAAAGGACGCCAGCGAAAATCTCCAGGATAGCCGCGGAAAAAACCCCTCGAGAGGCCGTTGCCAGCGTACCGGCGCGGCGCGGGCGATATATCAGCGATTCCATCCTCGAGCGGCGCCGCCGCATGCTCGAAGTGGCCAAGACGATGATTGCCGAGGGCGGCTCGGAGGCTTTTACGGTGCGGGAACTCGGTCGGCGCGCCAAGGTGTCGATCACCACCATCTACGCCGCCTTCGACGACAAAGAAGGGCTGATCGCGGCGGCGATCCAAGATTATTATGATCGCCTGCCCGTGGCCGCCCAACCACCGGCGGCCAGCCTATCGGGGGTTCTCAAGGCGACGGCGCAGGTGCGTGACGCCATTTTGACCAACAAATCCTATGCCCGGCACTACGCGGAACTTTATTTTTCAGCGGCCGATCCGCGAATTCACAACGCCATCAAGATCACCGCTAGCGCTTCGGCCGGCCATCTTCCCTGGTTGCAAAAGGTCATGCGCGATGGCGACATCGTGCCAGGCCTGACCATGGACGACATCGTCGTTCTGCTGGCCAATCACCGGCTGATGGTTCTGCACGACTGGGCGCAGGGGCGCACCAGCGACGAGGACTGGTCCACGGCGACAACGCGCGCGTTTCTGATCATGGCGCGCGGCGTAACGCGGGGCGCAACCCACGATAGGGTCGATGCGGCGCTCAAGACCTTGCTGCGGGCCGCGGGCAAGGACCGCGAGGACAAGCCTTGATGAGGTCGTATCGACGTCGCGGTCGGGTCGATATTTTTGCCTTTGGAAGAGGACTCGGATTTGGAAGATTCCGTCCAGAATCTGAAATCCTAGTCTAGCCGCAACCTCATAACGCGTTGCGTTTTCATCGCGCCCGTGTTCCTCTTCGGCGCCGCCCCGGAAGAGGAGCTCCGCGCCGTGAGCCGAATTCGAAAACTGCCGATCGAACAATGGGACGCTGAGCTGCGGGCGATGACCCACGCCGACGCCGCGACACCTCTGGAACAGGGGCTGATGCGGATGATGGCGCATGTGCCCGCGATGGCCAAAGGGATGATCGCCTTCAGCGGCGCGCTGTTCGCCAACCGCACCCTGGCGCGTCGGCTGGTGGAGCTTGTCAGATTGCGAGTGGCTTTTCACAACCAGTGCCGCAGCTGCATGGCGATCCGTTATCGAACGGCCGTGGAGGACGGGGTGACCGAGGGCGCGGTTTGCTCGCTCGAGCGGCCGCAGGACGCGGCCGACTTGACCGAGGCCGAGAAGGCCGCTCTGCGCTATGCCGACGCCTCGAGCCTGGACCATCTCTCGATCACCGACGCCACCTTCGATGATCTTCGCCGCTTTTTCAGCGAGGCCCAGATCGTCGAATTGGGCATGTTCATCGCCTTCTTCATTGGCTTCGGCCGCTTGGCGGCGGCCTGGGACATGACCGAGGAATTGCCGGCGGCCTTCCAAAAAAAGTCGGGCGGGCCTCTCTCGCCCTGGAACCATGAAGCCATTCTCGTCCGCGGATAACCCCAGCCAGGTTGAACGACAAACCCGCATTATTCGCTCTTTCGCATCTAAGCACCCTGGGGACGCGGCCTGTGCGACCCTAAAAAGTGGGAGGACACATGCCCGGCGCCGCAAGCTTGACCCGCTCGATTGATCCGCGCCAATTCGACGGCGCGGAGTTTCAACGCGACCCGTTCCCGCTGTATCGCCGCCTCCGGGACGACCAGCCGGTTTTTCATGACCGTTTCCACAATCGCTGGATTTTGAGCCGTTATCGCGACATCGAGGCCGCGTTTCAGGACAGTCAAAGCTTCGATCGGGCGATTTATGATCCCGACGGCCCGTATGAGTTTGGCCGCAGACACATCTTCGGCCCCAACATTCTGGAATACGGCAACAGCCCGCAACACCGTTGGATGCGCAATGTCGTGGCGGGCCAGTTTGTCGGCGAGCGGCTGGACGCGTTTGTGCCGATCATCGACATGATTGCCTGCGAGGTGATCGACACCTTCGCGGCGGATGGCGAAGTGGAGCTTGTCAGGCAGTTTTCGAGCCAGTTCCCTATTCGAGTCATCTCCAACATGCTTGGTCTGCCACGGGCGGACGAGATCATGTTCGTGGGCTGGTACCAGGCGCTGATTGCGGGGCTTGGCTTTGGCGGCGAACATCTGGCGCGCGGCTTGG
>JANXWN010000398.1 GCA_025351125.1 Caulobacteraceae bacterium
GCAGGCGCGTGGCCAGCCCGTCCACCATGCCCCGAATGGCGGCGGACATCGCCGCCGGCGGCGCGTTCCCGCCGTCCACGGCCGCGGAGGGCGCGCCAGTCGTCTCGACCGAGCGGATGTCGCGCGTCAGCATGGCCGCGCGGGGATCGCCCGCCGGGAGGTCGGCTAACACGCCGCGCCAGCCGGCTAGGCCCTCGACTCGACGTCCGGCTTCGATATTGGCGAGGTTTAAATAATACCGCGCCGCCGGCGACTTCGCGTCAACGGCCAGAAGCCGTCGAAAGACGGTTTGCGCATCGCCGTCGACCTTGCCTCCGGCTTTCCACACCATGATTTCCCCGAGCGGCCCGAGGAGGTCGGCGCGTCCGGGAGCGACCGCCAGAGCGCTGCGAAACGCGTGCGCCGCGCCGTTTGGGTCTCCCAAACTGATTTCGAGCAGAGCCAGCCGGCGTTGGGGTTCCGCATCCTTCGGGCGTTCGGCGGCCATCGCGCGCAGGGCGGCGGCCAATTGCGGCGCGCTGGCAGCCTCCGGGTGGGCGCGCCACGCCGCAAGCCGGCGCGAAAACGGCTGATCCGGAACGCCGGGACTCCCGAGGCTCAGATAGACGACGACCGCTAAAATCGGAGCGGCGGCGACGCACGCAATCAAACTGGAAGGTCTTAGCGACCGGGTGATCGGCAAGACGTGGCGGTCGGCGGCCGCCAGCAGGCGGCGCCCAGCTTCGGCGCGGGCCGCGCGACTTTCGTCGGTGGCGACCAAACCGCGATCCGCCAGATCATCGATCTCGGCCAAGGCTCGACGATAGACGCCCAGCGTTGGGTCGTCGCCGGCGACCTGTGCGCTCGCCCGCGCCGCGCCATACAAGACAGCCGCTGCCGCGCCGGCCGCCAACAGCGCCGCGCAGATCCAAAATATGATCATGAGGCTGCAATTAGCGAAAAATCCGCCGCGACGCGAGGCGGCAAATGGCCACGAGGGTTTTGCCGCCGTTTTGAGCACGCCATGACCGGTCTTTATTGCTCATTGAGACGCACACCCGGCTGAAATGTAAAACTATGTTGCGGAATGTCCTGGCAAGGCCGGATGGTCATTTTGTCACATTGTTCGCGCCGCGGATGTGGCGACCATTACCCACAGATCGGCTGACGGGGCGCTCATGCCGCGATCGCCATGGCATTGTCTAGGGGCTGCGGAATGCGCAAGGCCATTGTAACGCTTTTGATCGTCGCGGCCTCAAGCGGGGCAAGCTTCGCCAAACCCCCGATCGCCTTGCATGTCGTCCCGTCGCGTCCGGCGGTCGCGGCGGCGGTGAGTCTCGATCGCGCGGCTATGACGACCCGACCCTTGCCGGCGATAAAAGCCTATTTTCCCCAAGAGTATCGGCAGATCGCGACCGTCGTCGAAGGCGCGTCCCGCGCGCACCAAAGCGACGGCGAAATCGCAGGCACGATCAGCCGCATGTCGAACGCCGTCATGGGTGCGGTCTCGCCATACTACAACACCGATAACACCATAGAATATATGGTTATTTCGCGGGATATGCTAAAATATATAAGCGCCGAGATGCCCGATGAGTGTGTTGAATTCATGCGGCCCGACGGGCGATTGAGCGCCGCGGCGCGCGTTAAGCTGGCGGCGATGGTGGCCAAACAACCCGCGTGGCGATTCGACATGATCGAAGCGTCGCTCAAGCAGGCGGCGACCGTTCCATCCCAACCGACCTCGGGGACGCCGGACCCGATCATCGTTCAGGCCGTGCGTGAAATCGCCATACAAGACATGCCGGAGTCGTTGCGGCCCTACCTTCACCCCATCGATCCGTCGCAACGGGTTTCGGCGCAGGAATCCGAGGCGGCTTGCCGCTACACGAGCGGTGTAATCGACGCGACGCTGCAACTCCCCCCCGAACAGGCGGTCGCGACGTTCAAACAGTTGAGCCGACCGGCCCGCGGATTATGGAGCGTGAGCGAGCGCCTCTTGCCCAGCAACCAAGCGACGGTGCTTCTGGTGGCGACGCGAAATCCGTAGCGTCTCCCGCCATCGCGTCTTATCCGTCGGCGCGTGGCAACATCAAAATGACTTGCAATCCGCCCATTGCCGAGGGGCCTAGGGTCAGCGAACCGTGGTAAGCCCGCACCAATTCGTCGACGATCGATAAGCCTAGTCCCGATCCGGGGGAACTTTCGTCCAAGCGCGCGCCGCGCCGCAAGACTTCGCCGCGCTCGTGCTCGGCCAAACCAGGGCCGTCGTCATCGACCGTGAGCGAAAACTGCCGCGTGTTGACCGGTTGGGCGGTGACACGAATATGGCTCGTGCACCATTTGCAGGCATTTTCCATCACATTGCCGGCGATTTCCAACAAATCCTGTCGCTCGCCCAGAAAATACAGAGCGTCGGGCGCTCGCCAGTCCACGCTTTGGACCTTGCCGCGAAATATTTTCTCCAGCGTCCGGCTCAATTCTTCCACGACCGGACCTACTGGCGTTCGCTCGCCGTGGCCCTGCATTCGGGCAGCGGCGCGCGCCCGACGCAAGTGATGATCGACGTGCTCGCTTAAGGCTTGCGCTTGGCGGCTAACCACCTCGGCCAGGGGCCCCGGTTGCTGCGCCGCCTCGGTAAGCAGGACCGAAAGCGGAGTCTTGAGCGCGTGAGCCAAATTGCCAACATGCGTGCGCTGGCGCTCGACCACTTCTTGATTATGCGCCATCAGGGCGTTGAGTTCGGCGGCGAGGGGCTCCAGCTCGCTGGGGTAATGGCCGTTTACGCGCTCCGACTTTCCCGTGCGCACCGCGGCCACTTCTCGGCGCAAGGCGAACAGAGGGCGAAGGCCGACCCGCACCTGGATGATCACGGCCGCGATCAAACCAGCGCCAAGCAAGAGCAGGGCGACGGCGATTCTCGTATTGAAGGCTCTAATGTCGCGGTCCACGGGAGATCGGTCTTCGGCCGCCATAAAAACCACCGGCGTTGGAAAGTCGGGCAGGCGCCCGAGCAGGGCGGCGACCCGCAAGGGTTGATTGACCGGTCCGGCACTGTCGTAGAACATGACTTCACCGGGCGTGTGGGTCAAAACGGCGACACCCGCCGGCGGCGCGGCCAGAGCGCGGTCCCAAAGAGAGCGGGATCGTCGCAAGGTGCGTAGGGTTCCGTCGCCGTCTAGGGTTGCGATTTGCCAATAGTCGCCGCTGTAGGCGCGCAACGCACGGGGGTCCATCACCACGGGCGGCGTAATTTGCCCCGCCTCGACCGAGGCGCCGGCCAACAGGCCGTCAACCGTGTCCGACAGTTCGTCGTCAAAGCGGTTTAGGGTCGCACTATAGAAAAAAGTCGACAGGGACGCCCCCGCGATGACCAGAACCAACAAGCTCCAGGCCGCCGCCAGCACCACCAAGCGCCGCACCAACGACGGGCGACGGAGCGACGACCCGAACGCCGATAGGGGCGGCGGCTCGATTTCGCTCACACCGATGGCGCCTCGCCGTCCATCGGGATCAAACGATAGCCGAGGCCCCGCACGGTTTCGACACGTTCGGCGCCGATCTTTTTTCGCAGGCGGCCGACAAAGACTTCAATGGTATTGGAATCGCGGTCAAAATCCTGATCGTAAAGATGTTCGACCAACTCGGTGCGGCTTATCACCCGGCCCTGGTGCATGATCAGATAGTGGAGCAACCGATATTCCAATGAGGTCAGACGCAAGGGCTCGCCCGCCACCGTGGCGCGCGCCGCGCGCGGGTCCAGCCGAAGATCGCCGCACGCCAAACTCGGGGTTGCGTGACCCGCCGAGCGACGAACCAGGGCGCGCAATCGCGCCAGCAGTTCTTCGGTATGAAACGGTTTGGTCAGGTAATCATCGGCGCCGGCGTCGAAGCCGGCGACTTTCTCACTCCAGGCGCCGCGCGCGGTGAGGATCAACACTGGGGTAGGCAAATTTTGGCGCCGCCAGCCTTCCAGAACCGAAACGCCGTCGATTTTAGGCAGGCCCAAATCAAGAATAATGGCGTCATAAGGCTCGGTCTCGCCCAAAAACCTGGCTTCCTCGCCATCGGGGGCGTGATCGACCGCATAGTCGGCGTCCGCCAAGGCGCGCTTGAGCTGACGCGTGAGATCCGGATCGTCCTCGACTAGCAATATGCGCAACGGCAGTCCCCTAAAAGCTAATGTTCGCCCAAAATCGCGCCGGTCGCGGCGTCGACGATATAGTCGACTCGGCGACCATTCGCGGTCATCCACCGCACCCGATAGACCGGGCGACCGCCGATGTCTTCTATACCCGCGTCGAGTTGGCGGCCGGGCGCGCGCCGATTGATCTCGCCGATCACTTGGCCAAGCGGGGCCATTCGGCCGCGTTTAACGCCGAAACGAGCCTCTTCCTGCTGTTGGCGCCAGTCGGACCCGAGTGAATTGGGCGATTCGGACGCGCGGTAGGCCTCGGGATAGCGCGCGCGCGGCGGCTCGGGGCCGTCCCGCCGCATTTCGCCACCGCGCCGACCGTCGTTCCGATCGTTCGGGCCGCCCTCAAAACGAGGATCGGCCAGCCCGGCGCCAGCTGCGGCGAGGGCGACGGAAGCGGCGAGGACCGCACGTATGACGATGGACCGTGTCACGCCCGCGATCTAGGCGCCTCCGGCTGAATGGCGCCTGAACGACAGGGCTCCCGCTCGACCAGTCACGGCTTGAACTTTGGCGTATAAGGCCGATTGGCCCGCCAGTCTTCTGACATCGCCGTCAGTAGGTCGTCTGGCGTCTCGGGCAATGTGACCATCAGTCGCGCCAGTAAATCGCCGCGGCGGCCGGCGTGGTTCGACAGGCCCCGCCCCTTCAGGCGCAAAATGGAGCCGGAGTTGGAACCCTTGGGCACGTTTAGCGCCACCGAGCCCTCCGGGGTCGGCGCCTGAACCTTGCCGCCCAGGACCGCGTCGGGAACCGAGATCGGCAGATCCATGATCAAGACGTCGCCCTCGCGGCGAAAGATCGGGTGCGGACGCAGGCCGATTTCGATTAAGGCGTCGCCAGGGCCCGCGCGGCCCGGTTCGCCTTGTCCCTTCAGCCGCAGAACTTGACCGTCGACCGCCCCTTTTGGAATGGTGATATCCAGGGTGTGACCGTCGGAAAACGCTATCCGTTTTTTGCCGCCGACGATGGCATCCTCAAGATCAATGTCGACACGGGCTCTCACGTCAGCGCCGCGCGGCGGTGCAAACCCCGGGCCGCGACCCCCCCGTCCGCCGCCGCCGCCAAACATGCCGCCCAAAATGTCGTTGAGATCGACGCCTTCAAAGCCGGTTGACTGAAAGCCCCCCGCCCCCTCGTTAAAGGGATTGCCGTCGCGTCCGCGACTAAAACCCTGCTGGATATCGCGACCGTCGGCGTCGATTTCGCCGGCGTCGAACCGTTTGCGTTTTTCGAGATCGCCCAACAGATCGAAGGCCCCGCTCACACGTTTGAACTTTTCCTCCGACGCCTTATTTCCACGATTGGCGTCCGGATGGTGCTGCTTGGCAAGTTTGCGAAACGCTTTGCGCACCTCGTCCGGGGTGGCGCCGCGGCTTATCCCGAGTTCCTGGTAGGGGTCTTGCGCCAATCGAGACGTCCTTGAAGCCGTGGTCGGCGGGGGCGGATCGCGCCGACGCCGGAGGTTGTTTCAGTTAAGGCAATGGCCGCACGGTGCAAGGGGAGTCATTGTGCGCTCCGTCGGCCCCCTACCGCTCGGCTGACGCCGAGTCGCTTCCCCCGGAAGGGAAGAGAAGGTTTTTTTCTGCCCTCGTTGGGGCGTTGGGCTCCATCGGGTAGGGGCAAGGCCGTCAACCAAGTGGCGCATGTCATTCCTCGCTGCGGTCGCGCATCAGTTCCGGGGCGGCGAAATCGAGCGCGTCGTCGGGATCGTCCAAACAAGCCTCGGTGATCGTTTGACCACGTATCGATACGCCGGCGGCGTGGACGCTTTTGCGATCGCCGGTGATTAGTGGATGCCACCGTGGCAGCGCTTTGCCTTCGTCCAAGCGGCGATAAGCGCAACTCAGCGGCATCCAGGGCAGCGTGTCGATATTGTGCGGCGTCAGCTTAATGCAGTCGGGCACATGGCGGCGTCGCCCCGCATAATTGGTGCAGCGGCAGCGATCGGAGTCGAACAGCCGGCAGGCGACGCGTGTTGGCGTGATGGCGCCGGTATCGTCGTCCTCGAAGCGGATGAGACAGCATAGCCCGCATCCGTCGCACAGGCTCTCCCACTCGAGGGGGTTCATCTGCGCGAGGGTTTTGGTTTCCCAGAACGGTTTTATCGCCATAAGCCGACCGTTTAGCAGGCCGACGCGTCAAGCCCCAAGCGATCATCGTGCGCCGCCCTACAAACTCCGCAACCAGGCGAGCAGCCGTTGGTTGACCGCTTCGGGCCGCTCTTGCTGGGTCCAGTGACCACAGCCCGCGATCAGATCCGCCCCCCGCAAATCGGGCACGGCGGCCGTCATCATCGCCCGCCAATCGGCGGCTCCGAACATCGACAGCACCAAATCGCGCTCGCCGCCGATAAACAGCGCGGGCTGCATGATTTTGCGCTCGGCGAATTGTCGAAGATAGGCAAAATCGGCGTCGTGATTGCGATAACGGTTGATTGGACCACGAAAACCCGAAGCCTCGAACTCGGACACGTAATAGTCCAGGTCGGCAGCCGTAAGCCAAGCGGGAAAGGGGTCCGGGTCAGGCAAGCGGTGCAGCAGCGAATCTCCGACGAGCTTGTCCGGCGGCCAGGTTCCGTCCGGCGCATCGCCGCTGATGGCGTAGTAAAATTTCCGCAGCGCGCCGCGCACATTGGCCTGCATTTCCGCATCCGCGACTCCTTCGGCCTGGAAATAGTGCTGATAAAAAAACTTTCCGCGCTGCGTGAACACCGCATCGATCATCGTGTTCATCGACATGATCGGCGCGCCGACATAGGGCACCGACAAGGCGGCGACCGCGCGCACGAGCTGCGGTCGAATCAGAGCGGTGTTCCAGACGATCGGGGCACCCCAATCATGACCCACGAGCACGGCCGGTTGATCGGGGCTTAGAACCTCGATCGCCCCGGCGACGTCCGCC
>JANXWN010000433.1 GCA_025351125.1 Caulobacteraceae bacterium
CCGGGCCCGCCGCGCGACGGGGACACTCGACCGAGGTGGTTTTGCCGCAAGGCGCGGGCGTGACCAAAATTGCCGGGGCGCTAAAACGAGCGGGCGTCATACGATCACCTTTGGTGTTCCTCGCCGCCGCCGAATTTCTAGGCGTCGCTCAACGCCTGAAAGCGGGCGATTATGTCCTCCGGTCCCGGATGTCGATGTTCGCGGTGCTCAATATGATCCGTATTGGCGACGTGGCGCGACGCTTCATTACGGTGCCTGAGGGGCTCAGTTCGGTGGCCGTCGCCGATATCCTCGCTCGCGATCCTGGTTTGAGCGGTCCGACGGCCGCGCCGTCCGAAGGCTCAATTTTGCCCGAGACGTACGAGATTAAGCGCGGGGAGCCGCGCGGCGCCGTCATTCGCCGGATGCAGGCGGCGCAGCACAGTCTTTTGAACAAATTGTGGCCCAAACGCGCGCCCGGCCTACCGTACCGATCGGTCGACGATGCCGTGACCATGGCGTCCATCGTCGAGAAGGAAACCGCCAAGGCTTACGAACGACCGCACATCGCCGCCGTGTTCGTAAATCGTCTCAAGGCGGGCATGCGACTCGAAACCGATCCCACGGTGATCTACGGCCTAACGGGCGGCAAGCCGTTGGGACACGGGTTGCGGGTTTCGGAGTTGGCAAGGCGGACAGCGTATAACACTTATCAGGTAAATGGTTTGCCACCGACAGCGATCGCGAATCCTGGCAAGGCAGCGCTGGTCGCCGCACTGCATCCCGCTGAGAGTCCCGATCTTTATTTTGTCGCCGACGGCGTCGGCGGACATGTTTTTGCGGCGACTTTTGCCGACCACCAACGTCATGTCGCTCAGTGGCGCGCCATTGAACAGGCCCGCTCACGCTCAGGACCCCCCCGATGACACTCGCCAGCATGACCGGATTTGCCCGGAGCGAGGGCGCTCAAGGTGACTGGTCCTGGGCGGTGGAAGCCCGTTCGGTCAACGGTCGCAATCTGGACCTGCGCTTTCGCGGACCGCCGGGTTTTGACGGCCTTGAGCGCGCCGCGCGCGAGGCGGCGCAGACGCGATTTCAGCGCGGTTCGGTGACTGTGAACGTGCAAGGCAAGACGACCAAGAAAACAACCGGCGGGCGGATTAACGTGGACGCCGTGGAGCGCTACCTGACTTTGTGCGCGCCCTTTGTCGCCGCCGGGCGCGCCGCGGCGCCGACGATGGACGGCGTACTTTCCTTGCCCGGCGTCGTGGAACTCGATGCGAGCGATGACGGTCCCGATTTGCACGCTGCGATCGAAGCGGCGATGGCGCGGTCTATTGACGAGGCTTTGGATGGGTTGAAATCCGCACGCGCGGAAGAAGGCGCCTCCCTGGCTTGGGTTTTGCGCGGGTTTTTGCAGGTCATCGAGCGTTTGGTCATCGCCGCGGCATCCGACGCTGCTGAACAGCCGGTCCTAATCAAACAGCGCTTTGAACGGCGATTGACCGAACTGGCTGGCGATGCGGCGACGCCCGAACGCCTTGCCCAGGAGGCGGCCGCCCTTGCCTTGAAAGCCGACGTTCGCGAAGAACTGGATCGCCTGACCGGCCACGTCGCGAGTGCGCGCGCTTTGTTGTCGCAAGATCTGGCGAGTGGTCGACGTTTCGATTTCCTCACCCAGGAATTTATGCGCGAAGCCAATACCCTGTGCGCCAAATCCGCCATGCCGTCCTTGACGAGTCTGGGGCTGGAGTTGAAGGCGACCATCGATCAATTTCGCGAACAGGTGCAGAATGTCGAATAGCCCGACATCCACGCGGCGCGGCCTGTTCTTCGTGATTTCGAGCCCTTCGGGAGCGGGAAAAACCAGTCTATCTCGGCGACTGGTGCAGGATTTCCCTGGCCTGACGCCGTCGGTTTCCGCCACCACGCGCGCGCCGCGAGAGGGTGAGGCGGACGGGCGCGAATACCATTTCGTCACCCCGGCGACGTTCGAGACCATGCTCGCCGATGGGGCGTTTTTGGAATGGGCCGAGGTGCACGAACACCGCTACGGCAGCCCGCGAGCGCCGCTGGAAACCCGGCTCGAGGCGGGACAAGACGTCTTGTTCGACATTGATTGGCAAGGCGCCCGCGATATCGCCCGCGCGGCGAATAACGATACGGTGCGTGTCTTTATCCTGCCCCCCTCGATGACCGTTCTGGCCGAGCGCCTGCACACCCGTGCCCAAGACGCCGAAGACGTCATCACCCGGCGTCTCGGTCGCGCCAAAGGCGAAATCGCCGAGTGGACGGCTTACGATTATGTGATCCTCAACGACGATTTCGAGCGGGCGTATCGCGAGCTGGCGGTTATCTATCAGGCGGAGTGCCTAAAACGCGCGCGCAATTTGTGGATCAGTGCGTTTGTAGCGGGTCTATTGTGCGAGTAGAGCATCGCTAAATGGTCAGGGAGTCTTCGCAAACGCGCAATGGGTCCGGCTTGATCGCGCTGGGCGCCTGCCTCTGTGGCGCCGTGCGGTTTGAGATCGATGTTCCGGCTTGCTGGTCGTGGCACGATCATTCGGCCGCCAGCCGCAAGGCGCACGGCGCGGCCTACGCCACCTATGTCGGCGCGTGGAAGAGTCGGTTTCGGATGATTGAGGGCGATGGCTTCATCGGCCGCTACACCGAGCCCGAAACCCGCGCGGTCCGCAGCTTTTGCACCCGCTGCGGAACGCCGGTGTTCTACGACCGGCCCCGCGCGCCCAAGATGGTTAACATCCCCCGCGCCCTGTTCGACAACCGCGTCGGACGCGAACCGCGCTATCACATAGCTGTAGATCAGATGCGCGAGTGGGCGTTCCTCGGCGAGAAACTCGGGCCGCTGAAAGGCTTTCCCGGCGTCGTGTGGGAGCGGCCGAGACGGCAAAAACAGATTGGCTTTGCTTCATCTTCTGATGGAGCTCTCTAATCGATCAACATCCTCGCGAGCGCCAAAAAACCGGCCACCGGCACGGTTTCCGCGCGGGCGTCGGGATTTAGGCCGGCCGCGATACACGCCGCCGCTCCCCCCATCTCCCGCAATGACGATCTAAGCATTTTGCGGCGCTGACCAAACGCGGCTTGCGCGACGTGCTGCAATGATTTCACCAACTCATCGGGTAGCCGCTGGGCGTGCGGGATCAACTCTACGACCGCGGACGCGACTTTGGGCGGCGGCGTAAAGGCGCGGGCGGGTAGATCGAGAACGTTTTTTGCAGTGCCAACCGCCTGAGCGAGCACGGCGAGCCGTCCATAGTCTCCGCCGCCGGGAGACGCGATGATTCGCCGAGCGACTTCTTTTTGAAACATCAGGATCATGGAGTCGGGGCGAAAAGGCCCGGTCAACCATTTCACCAAAAGCGGCGTGCCGACATTGTAGGGCAGGTTTGAGACCACGCAGGCCGGCGCGCCGCCCGTCATCACGGTTTCGTCAACCGTCAGCGCGTCGCCCTCGACTAGCCGCAAACGCCCGTCGGCGACCGTTGCGATATCGGTAAGCAGGGGGATGAAACGCGGATCGCGTTCCACGGCAATGACGGAGGCGCCGCCCTCCAAGAGTGCGCGCGTGAGTCCGCCCGGCCCGGGACCCACCTCGATCACCGTCTTGCCCTGCAAATTACCGGCGAGCCGCGCGATCTTGCGGCAGATATTGAGATCGAGCAGGAAATGCTGGCCAAATCGCTTGTCCGCCGAAAGGCCGGCGGCGGCGAGCGTGTCGCGCAGCGGCGGGAGATCGGCGAGGGTCACGCGATCGCGCGGTTGGCCGCGATGTCGGCGGCCATGCGCAGCGCGGCAATCAAGCTGTCGGCGCGCGCGCAGCCTCTGCCGGCGATATCAAACCCCGTGCCATGATCGGGCGAGGTGCGCACGATGGGCAAACCCAGCGTGACATTCACTCCACCCCAAAAATCCAGCATTTTGACCGGAATCAACGCTTGGTCATGGTACATGCAAAGGGCGGCGTCATAGGTCGCGCGGGCGGCGGCGTGGAACAGGCTGTCTGACGGGTGTGGGCCGTCGACCCTAATCCCCAATTCCTGCAAAGCGGTCACGGCGGGTATGATGATATCGATCTCTTCGCGCCCCATGGCGCCAGATTCACCGGCATGCGGATTGAGGCCGGTGACAACGAGGCGGGGATCGGCTATGCCGAAATCGCTCCGCAGTGCTCGCGCGGTGACAAGGCCGGCGTTGACGATTAGCTCAACATTCAACAGGCTTGGAACCCGGGCGAGCGGCTCGTGAATAGTGACCAAGCTGACCCGTAGATCTTGGGCGACGAGCATCATAACCGGACCGCGCGCATCCGCCTCGCCGGGCGCGGCGAGGGCGCCAAGAAACTCTGTATGGCCTGGAAAGGCGAAGCCGGCCGCGTAGAGGGGCGCCTTGGCTATAGGAGCGGTGACGATGGCGCTGGCTTCGCCGGTAGAGGCCAAATGCGCGGCGGTTTCGATCCAAGCAATGATTTGAGAGGCGGCCGCGGAGGTCGGTTTTCCGGGCAACGCGGGTGAGGTCAAAGGCATATCGATCACCGGCACGGCGTCGCCGAACGTCGCCATCGCGTCGCCTATCTTCGCGATCCGTTGGACCCGCTCGCCGGACAGCCCCGTTAGGGTCGTCGCATCGCCGATCACCGCGAATATCGGCCCGACCGAACGCAACGCCCGCCATGCCGCTACGACAATCTCCGGTCCGATCCCCGCCGGATCACCGAGGCTCAGGGCGATGGGCGCGGGCGACACAGGCATTTTGCATCGTCACCGGGTTTCGATGGTCGCCGTATTTCGCAGATCGCGCAATTGCCGCTTGGCGATCATGGCGAGTTCTTCGCCGTAGAGTCGGTTTTGAATTTGGTCGGCAGTCATTTGTTGGGCGCCTCCGAGGTGTTTGGCGCATAGCGCGATAAGGTGCAGTCCGGCGTCGGTGCGGATCGGCGCGGAAACTTGCCCCACTTGCAACGACTCCGCGGCGTCGCGGAACGCCGGAGCCAGATCCTTGGTTTCGGCCTCACCAAGATCGCCGGACACCACGCCGTCTACCTTGGCGGCCTCAACTGCAAGATTGTCGCAACCGCTCAATTTGGGTAGCAAAAGAACGAGTTTCGCGCGCGCGGCGGCGACCTGATCCTCGGTCGCGGTCTTGGGCAGTGCAATCGCGGCCTGTTTGAGGTTGACGACCATGGCCGATCCACCGGCGCGGCGGTCTTTTAGCAAAAGAATGTAAACGCCGTCCTTGACCGCAATCGGGGCGGACAATTGTCCGGGGCGCAAGTTTTCCAAAGCCTGATCGACTTCGGGCGCCATCTCTCCTGTGGAAATCCAGCCGACCTCACCGCCGTTGGCGGCCGATGGCAAATTGGAAAACTGGCGGGCGACGGCGGCGAAGGGAGCGCCCTTTTGCAATTCGCCGATCAATTGCGTGGCGGCCTGACCAGCCTGCGGTAGCCCGCCGGCGCGGTTGGCGTCGATAAATACTTCGCTGATCTGGTATTGCGGTTTGCCTGATTCCGCATCGAGACGCTTTTGAAAGGCGTTGATCTGGTCTTGGCCCACCTGCAGACGTTGACCGTAACGACCGCGAATCCAGCCTCGCCAGCTGATCTCGGCGCGTAGTTGGTCACGGAAGGTATCGCCGCCGACGCCCTGCGCCGACAGGTTGGCCAAGAGTTGTGTGGCGCTGGTGTTGTTGCTGCGCGCGATATCAGTCAATTCGTCATCCACCTCGGCATCGGTGGCTATAAGGTTGAACTTCTGGGTCTTTCCCTGCACCCTCAATTCCTGCATTTCCAGATGTTCGTCGACCAACGAACGCAGCGCTTCGCGTTGGATATCGGGGATGTTCGCTTCGCTCGGCTGGATGCCCGACGTCACGATCAACAAACGCATGCGCTGAACGACATCATAGGTGCTGATTAAATCGTCGTTGACCGTGGCGACCACGCTTTCCGAAATCGCTTGTGGCGGCGGGGGTGCGGCGTGCGGCGGAGAGATCGCGGTCGCGCCCGCTGCGGCGGTAGGCGTCGGCGCCGTTTGCGCGCTCGCCAAGCCGGCGCCAATGATCGCCGTCGCGCTGAACACAGCGACGTTCGCAAATAAACCCGACCAACGCATGGTTGTCTTTTAAATCCTTAAAACGAATGGGCCCGCGCCGGCGCGCGCGGCGCCGATCACCGGCTTAGTGGGTGTAGCCTGAATTGCCGAAGGTGGCGAGCGACAGACGTAAAACGACCGAGCTGGATGGCCCCAGCGTGCCGTTGGTGGTTTGGTCATGTCGATAAAGCACTTCGACACGCAGGCAATCGTCACGATAAACCACGCCGACGTCTCGCCGACGCCACGTTCCACTGTCGATTATCGCGTAGGTCGTCGCGCCCCAGTGCCGTGTGACGTAGGCTTCACCGTGTAAATCCCAACTATTGACCTTACCGCCGGAAGGCGACACCGCTTCTTGCACATAGCTGGCGTAGCCGGCCACGCGAGGCGTCGCGAACGACGCGCCGGCCTCCAGACGGCTTATCGTGTACGATCCGGAATCAAGGCGTAGCCGCGAAAACACCCGAACGCCTTTGATCGGCGTGGCGTCCGCGGCAAAAATATAATCCGAGAGCGCGTTGCGCAGGCCGGTTCGGTCGGGAATCGCAAAGTCGTTGCGCGCGGCGAAGCGCCGACCGACCAGAAAACTGGCGCTTCGACCATCCGACCAAGAGGCAGTAGCCCGTCCACCGAGGGTCACGCTCTGGCCGCCTTGATAGAGATCGTAGCCCGGAGAGCGGTTAACCTCAAAAAGGTTGGTCTCGTCAAATTCGAAGACAACGCTGTCTTCATTGGGGATGCGCTTATCAAGTCTCGTATTAGGCGCGATGGCGATTTGCGCCATGGGTTCGACAATCCACGTGGTGTCGCCCGCCTGTTTGACGAAAGGGTAGGTGACATTGGCGCCCAAAGAGCCGAAAGCGCGCGCCAGCGTCGGATTCGATGGCGTCGCGGTTATGTCCGACAGGCTGTAGAGGTCCACTCTTCCGTTTAGAAACGGCTGTACGCGTAGACCGTTCTTGAAGGTGAAGCTGCGGCCCCAATCGATCTGAGCGGTTGCGCGTCGGCTCTCGTCGACCAGCGCGCCGACCGCCGTCGCGGCGGCGACAGCGCCGGACGACTGGTCCCGCGACAAAATAACCGCGCTGCCATTAAGGCGCAAACGCCCGCCAAGTATCCCGCCCTTCGGCTCCCAGCGCGCCTCGATGAGGGGCGCCACGGTGGGGTAACTCGACTGCAAGTCGTTGGCTCGCAGGCCCTGCACACTGATCGCGGCAATCGATAAATACGAATTGGTGTCCTGCCGCACCGCATAGAGTTGCGAAATCAAGCGCCTGTCGTCGGTGGCGTACAGCCCGCGATCCGAAAAAACTTCGCCAACCGAGTATTTGTCGAAGATTAGTTTGTCGGATGCTCGTTCGGCCGTGAATCCCCACTGCCATTTGGGACTGAGTTGGAAGACGCCGCCGCCTAAAATATAGCTGCGGGAAGTGCGGCGCCCGAATTTATCGCCGCTGGAGTTAAAATCTTGATCGTAGGTGTAACCACCACGAAGGTCGAATTGCCCCGAATAAAAACGCTTGCGCCACTCAAGGTTCAGAAACGGGTTAACCTTACCGTTAATTTGTGGCGTGACGGTGAGATCTTGCGACGGCGAGACGGCGATATAATAGGGTTGCTCGTAACTGGCGCCACGCCGGCCGGCGAAGGTGATAACCGGCAACAGAAGTCCTGATTTACGGGCCGACGTCGGGTCCGGGCCGCTGATGATCGGCACGTAAAATATGGGAAGTCCAAAAACCTCAACGACAGCGTGATGAAATGTCAACGTCTTGCGACGTTTGTTTTCGACGACGCTGCGGGCGCGAATCGACCACGTGGGGTGGGTGTGCCCAGGCGTTTCGCAAACGGGGCAGGGCGTGAAAATAACGTGATCGAGAATGGTGACGTCGGCGTTTTCTCGGCGGGCCCCGGCCGCCGCGATCTTCACGTCACCTTGCAGGCGGGTGGAAAAACCCTGGGCGAATCCGGTGCTCATGGACTTGTCGAGGGTCAGGTAATCGGCGAACTGGGCCGTGCCGTCCGGCTCGATTACCTGCACTTTACCCCTGGCGACGACCGCGCCGGTTTCGGAGTCGTAGTCCACGCTATCGGCGCGCATGACGCGCCCGTTATAGCGGGCTTCAACCCCGCCTTCGGCGACAATGTGATGAGTTTCGTCACTTTGGGATACAGTGTCCGCTTGCAGATAGAAGCCGCCGCCGGCCAGCCCATCGGCTGTTCCAGGCTTGGCCGTTTGAGCGACCGACGGCGGCAAGGGGGTCAATCGACCGCGGATAATTTGCGCGCTTGCCGGCACGGCCGACAAGCAGGCAGCCGCCACAAGCGCGACGGCGCCATATACGGTCGAACGCACCATAACGCGGCGCCTTGCCTTCACGCTTGACCCTCATTTGTCCGCCGCCGTGGCGTGTCGGGGCGGTTCATCCGTCTTCGGTATAGCAAAGCAGGGTCAAGCCTGACAAAAGCGCCAAAAGCGGCGGCGCCCACGCGGCCATAAACGGCGCAATAACATCGGTTTGGCTTAATCCGGAACAGAACTGGTTGGTGAAAAATATCACAAATCCTAAGACCACGCCGGCGCCGGCCAATCCGGCCCAACGTCCCAACCGCATAAGGCGTAGCGAGAAGGCGGCCGCCAAGACCGCCATAGCTGAATATAGCACCGGTGTCGCCAGCAGTTGTTGGAAGCGCAACCGATAGGCGCCGGCGGAATAGCCCGCCAGCTCCGCGACGCGAATCGTCGCTGGCAATCGCCAAAAGGCGACCGACCCGGGAGCGGTTAGTTTTTCCATGGCACTGCGATGGTCCAGCAAAGAGGGTATCGTCAATTGCTCTGAGTGGATCGACCCCGTCCCCGGGACCGCCTCGCGGACATCGCTCAATTGCCACGAGCCTGGCGCGAGAACCGCGCGCACCGCCTCAATCCTACGGGAAAAACTGAGCGCTCGGTGGGGCTCAACCCTCTGAATAAACAGAGAAACACCGCCGAGGTGAACCGTTTCGCGCACGGTCTGGTGAGTTTTGGCGTGAATTACGATCTGTTGACCATCGTCGCCCTGACGCAGCCAAATATCTCTTCCCGCCTTGGGCGCCTGTCCATCAAGAATAGCCGCCCTACGGTCTTCAAAGCGGGCGTTGAGGACGGCCGTGGCCGGATTGAGAAACGCCACCACGCCGATGCCTATCACCAGCGCAAAAAGGGCTCCTGGCGCGACGAAACGCCAAGCCGACACCCCTGCGGCGCGCATTGCCACCAACTCGCCCGCCCGATTTAGGGTGATAAAAGCTCCCATCACGCCGAACAGGAACACGAACGGCAAAAGCTGCAATACGACGGCCGGAGACTTCAGGGCGGTCAGACCAAAAAGTTCCGCGAATGTCAGATCGTCGCGCACACTCAAACTGCGCGACAATTCCACATAATCAACAAGCACGATG
>JANXWN010000051.1 GCA_025351125.1 Caulobacteraceae bacterium
CTTTATTTATATGCCGCTCAAGCAAGCGCAGCTTTTTTTCGGTCGTGATACGGCGGTCGACTTTATCGAAGTCAAATTGGATGATCCGGACAAGGCGCCGGGACTTAAACACGCCTTGTCCGTCGCCGCCGGCCCCGGTGCGATCATCAGTGATTGGACGGAAAAAAATCGCGCCTACTTTGGCGCCTTGCAGGTCGAACGCAACGTCATGCGCATGATTTTCATGTTTATCGTCGCGTTGGCGGCCCTGAATATCATCTCCGGCTTGGTAATGTTGGTGAAAAACAAGGGGCGCGACATCGCCATTCTGCGGACGATCGGCGCCGGACGAGCACCGATCCTGCGGATTTTCTTTATGTCCGGGGCCTTGATCGGCGTGGCGGGCACCGCGGCGGGTTTGGTGTTCGGCGTGCTGTTTTGCCTCAACATCGAAACCATCCAGCGCATCGTGGAATGGATCACCGGGGTGCAAGTGTTTAACGCCGATGTGTACTTCCTCGCGCATGTACCGGCTAAGATCGATTGGGCGGAAGTGACGCTAGTATGTGTTTGGTCGCTGTTCGCCGCCTTCACCTTTACCCTGTTGCCCGCATGGCGGGCCTCTCGCCTCGATCCCGTGGAGGCGCTGCGCAATGAATAGCAATGCGGTGCTGCACATCCGCCATCTGCGTCGATCCTATCAAACCGGACAGGGTGTCATCGATGTGCTCAAGGGCGCCAACTTGACCGTCTCGCCCGGCGAGATCGTCGGTTTAATCGGGCCGTCGGGATCGGGAAAATCTTCGCTGTTGCACGCCGCGGGTTTGCTCGAACGACCCACCGGCGGCGATATCCTCGTCGAAGGACGCGATTGCGGCAGCCTGTCCGACGCCGCGCGAACCAAGATTCGCCTGTCGTCCATTGGTTTTGTGTATCAATTTCATCATTTATTGCCGGAGTTCAACGCGCTTGAAAATGTAGCGATGCCGGTCCTGATCGCCGGACGGCCGGCGCGTGAGGCTACGGCCCGCGCACGCGAATTGCTCGAGCAAATGGGACTTATCGACCGTTTGGCCCATCGTCCCGGGCAAATGTCAGGCGGCGAGCAACAAAGGGTGGCGATCGCGCGCGCCCTGGCCAATCGTCCGCGGCTTCTGTTGGCGGACGAACCGACGGGCAATCTCGACCCGGCGACATCCGAGGTTTTATTTAAAATCCTGCACCAACTGGTCCGCGCCACAGGGGTTGCCGCCCTTGTCGCCACCCATAATCTCAACATGGCCGCCCATATGGACCGCGTCTTGGCGCTGAAGGACGGGCGATTGGTGGATCAAGTCTAGGGCAGATCCTATTGCCCGGCAGCCGTGGAGACGACCTCCTCGGCCGCGCGTCCGGTCAGTTCGGCGAGGTGATCGAACGTCGCTTCATAGCTTCCCAAGCCTTGTGTCAAGGACCGTATTTCGGCGATCAGGGTATGGCGTTCGCTTTGGGGGAGATAGGCGTCTATGACGTCCCAACCGGGCCAATACTCGCGTGCCCCGAAGCCGAGAATCTGACCCCGCCGGACTGACAGAGCGGCATTGATGTTCGCGATCGCGTTGGACGGAGCGAATACGCGTAGGCGCTCGATTGGCTCAAGCAGCCGTGAGCCACAAGCCTTCAGCCCTTCGTCGATCGCCAGCTTGCCGGCGATGCGAAAGGCCATCTCCGACGAGTCCACGGCGTGAAAGCCGCCGTCTAACAGGGTCAGTTCCAGGTCGACCACAGGAAAGCCCAGCGGGCCCTTGGCAAGGCCGTCGCGCACACCCTGCTCAACCGCCGGTATCCATTGCTTGGGAATGGCGCCGCCGGTGATCTTGCTGACGAAGGCGAAACCCTCGCCACGACCACGCGGCTTCACCTCGACCGTCACGTCAGCGAATTGCCCATGACCGCCAGATTGCTTTTTGTGACGGGCGTGCTTGGTCGCGGTGTTGCGTATGGTTTCACGGTAGGCCGTGGCCGGCTTGCCGGCGGTGACGTCGACGCCATAGCGACGCTTTAAACGTTCCAGGGCCAGTCGGACGTGTCCTTCGCCTTGCCCGGACAGCAGAACTTGGTGATTTTCGACGTCATGCTTCAGAGCCAAGCCCGTATCTTCTTCCAACAATCGGGTGAGGGCGCCAGACAGCCGAACGTCGTCCTTGCGATTGGCGGCGGTTATGGCGAGCGCAAACAGGGGTGGGTGGGTTGCGCAGTTCAGGCGTGGCTGCGCTTCCCGCGTCAGGCTCAACACGTCGCCGGCTGCGGCCCCGTCGATCTTGCCGATCGCGACGATATCGCCAATCTCGCCGGTCGCGATTTTTTTGTAAGCTGCGCCTTGGATGGCCGACAACCCGCCGACTCGGCCGCGCTCTCCTGTCGGAAGCGTGATCTCGGCCCCGTCGATCAGTTTAGCGCCGAACACGCGGGCATACGCGAGCTTTCCCGCTTGACCGGTCCACGTGCTCTTGATCACCGCGGCGCCTGAACTCCAGATACCGAGGCGCGCCGCCGCCCGAGGCGGGGGAGGGACTTCATGGCGCAGCGCTTTCAAAAGTCGTCGTACGCCAAAGCCGTTCAGCGCCGAGCCGAAAAACACCGGAATGATTAATCCGTCGGTCATTTCGCGCACCAGATCGCTGAACACCAGATCGCGATCGGGTTGCACGTCGGATAATAGTTTATCCATCAAGTCGTCATCAAAATCAGCGAGTTGTTCAAGCATGTGAAAGCGGGCGTCGGCTTTGGTTGTCGCCAGAACACCCGGCGGCTCGACCCGTTTGGAGGCCTGATTCGAGCGCCACACGAACGCCCGTTCCAACGCCAGGTCGAAGTAACCAGTGACCTTTTCGTTGTCGATGATCGGCAATTGGCGCGCTACGAGCGGGACGGCGCTGACCGGTTTCAGGGCCGTCAGCAAGTCTTCCAGGGACCCTCGGGCTTGATCCATCTTGTTAATGAAAAGCGCGCGCGGCGTTCCCAACGCCTCAAGCCGACGCATGATGGGTTGCAGTAGCACCGCTCTGGCCGCCTCGGGCTCGGCGACGATCAAGGCCAAATCGACGACGGCCAACGCAGCGTCGGATTCGGCGGCCAGTTCCAGCGAACCTGGGCAATCGACCACGGCGTAGTGATCGCCCATAAAATCAAATCCGGCTAAATTGAGTTCGACCGAGTGTCCGCGCGCTCTAGCCTCGGGAGTGAAATCGCCGACCTTCCGATCAGAGGAACCGGCCGCTTGAAGCAAAGCTTCCAACAGCGCGGTCTTGCCGCTTCCCGTCGGTCCGATCAGAGCCAAGGCTCTGACCCCTGCATCCCGAACGACCATTGCGCGTCCTCCCGCCATGACTGGCTAAAGATTACGCCCACGAAACCGCTATTGACACCCGAACGAAACGGGAACAAGAACGAAGCATGAACAAACATTTTTGAGGATATCGACATGGTTAAGTTCGCTCGAGAGTCTTTGGCGCTTGCGTCGGTGGTAGGGTTCGTCTGGATGGTCTGTCAGGCGGCGCAATTGGCGGCCTGAGTCGGTTGAAGCGTGAGGAACGATGTCATGACGGGGGAGGGGTTCGTTCATCTGCGGGTGCGGTCGGCCTATTCCTTGCTGGAAGGCGCTATAAAGGCTGACGCGATCAGCAAATTGGCGATCGCCGAGGCTATGCCGGCGGTGGCGCTGACCGACCGGGCCAATTTGTTCGGCGCGCTGGAATTTTCCGTCCTGACGGGAGATTTGGGTGTTCAACCGATCGTCGGCTGCGCTCTGCCCGTCACCGGATTGGGAGCCGGATCGCCCCAGCGATGGGCGCAGACGCCCACCATCGTGCTTTTGGCTCAAAATGAGGTTGGCTATCGCAACCTTTGTGAATTGTCGTCGGCGGCTTTCCTGGAGGTCGAGCCGCATGAAGCGCCCCACGTGCCATGGGCGAAGATCGCCGCTCGGGCCGAGGGATTGATTGCACTTTCTGGAGGGACCGACGGCCCGATCGACCCGCTGTTCGCGGCCGGTCGCACGGTCGAGGGCCGCGCGGCACTAGACGAAATGGCCCGCGTGTTCGGTCAGCGATTTTATGTCGAACTGCAACGCCACGGTCTCGCTTCTCAGGCCATTAGTGAACCGGGTCTCGTGGGCTGGGCTTACGATACCGATACGCCGCTGGTCTCCACCAATGACGTGCATTTTGCGAAAACGGAGATGTGGCGAGCTCACGATGCTTTGCTCTGTATAGCGGATGGCGCTTTTGTTGATCAGGAGGATCGTCGGCGCATTACCGCGGAGCATTGGTTCAAGAGCGCCGCCGATATGCGGCGTTTGTTCGCCGACCTGCCGGAGGCGTGTGACAACACACTCGAAATCGCGCGCCGCTGTGCCTTCATGGTAAAAAAACGCGACCCGATCTTGCCAAAGTTTCCGACGCCGGATGGGATTAGCGAGGATGATGAATTGGCGCGCCAGGCGCGTGACGGCTTGCGTCGACGCCTGGACGCCGCTCCGCCGCCCGACGGCGAAGACGCCTATTGGGCGCGGTTGGAGCGTGAGATCGGGGTCATTCAGACCATGGGGTTCTCAGGTTATTTCCTGATTGTGTCGGACTTCATGAAGTGGGCCGTGGGGCAAGACATTCCCGTCGGGCCGGGCCGCGGGTCGGGGGCCGGATCGGCGGTGGCTTGGTCGCTACTGATAACCGGAATTGATCCTCTGCGATTTGGCCTGATTTTCGAGCGGTTTCTCAATCCCGAGCGGGTGTCCATGCCCGACTTTGACATTGATTTTTGTCAAGATCGTCGCGAGGAGGTCATTGCTTACGTGCAAATGCGTTACGGCGATGACCGGGTGGCGCAGATCATCACCTTTGGGTCGTTGCAAGCCCGCGCGGTATTGCGAGACGTCGGCCGCGTGATGCAACTGCCGCTCGGTCTCGTGGATCGTCTGGCCAAGATGATTCCCAACAATCCGGCTGCGCCGGTCACGCTCGCCAAGGCGATTGAGATTGAGCCCCGCTTGCAGCAGGCGCGCCGCGACGATGAGGCCGTGGCCCAGGTGTTGGACATCGCTCTGCAACTCGAAGGATTGTATCGCAACGCGTCGACCCACGCCGCCGGCATCGTGATCGCCGACCGTCCCTTGACGCAACTGGCGCCGCTGTACCGCGATCCGCGTTCGAGCCTGCCGGCGACACAGTTCAACATGAAATGGGTCGAAAGCGCCGGACTGGTGAAATTTGACTTTTTGGGCCTCAAAACCCTCACGGTTATTCACCGCGCGGTAAAGTTTCTCGAACGTCGCGGGGCCGGCATTGATTTGGAGCGCTTGCCACTCGACGACGCCGCCACCTATGCGTTGGCGTCGTCCGGCCAAACGGTCGGCGTGTTTCAAATGGAAGGGCAGGGGATGCGCGACACACTGCGCAAACTACGCCCGTCCTCGTTGGAAGAGATTACCGCCCTGATCTCGCTCTATCGACCCGGCCCGATGGATTCGATCGACGAATATGTCGACGTGAAAATGGGCCGTCGCCCGCTGACTGTTCTGCCAGGTTTGGAAGACGTGCTGGCCGATACCTATGGCGTGATCGTTTACCAAGAACAGGTGATGAAGATCGCCCAAATCCTGGCCGGCTATTCGCTTGGCGAAGCGGATCTGCTGCGGCGGGCCATGGGTAAGAAGAAGAAGGAGGAAATGGACCACCAGCGCGCGCGATTCCTCTCGGGCGCCGCAAAGAACGGGCTCGCACAAATCGATGCCGAAGATATGTTTGACCGTATGGCCAAGTTCGCCGGCTACGGCTTCAACAAGTGCCACGCCGCGCCGTACGCTCTGATCGCCTACCAGACCGCTTGGCTCAAGGCGAATACGCCGGTGGAGTTTTTTGCCGCCTCGATGAGCCTCGATCTTTCGAATTCCGACAAGTTGGCGGTATTCTATCAAGACGCCAAGCGGCAAGGCGTCGATATTCTGCCGCCCGATATTAATCGCTCTGCCGCCGATTTCGCGGTGGAAGACGGAAAGGTGCTCTACGCGCTGGGGGCCGTGCGCAACGTTGGCTTGCAGGCCATGATCCATCTTGTGGATGTGCGCGAGACCGGCGGTCGGTTTGAGGACATCTTTGATTTTCTGGAGCGAATTGACCCGCGTCAAATTAATAAACGGGCCTTCGAAAGTTTGGCGCGCGCCGGCGCGTTCGACTGTGTTCACCTCGGTCGCGCCCAATTGGTCGCGTCCGCGGAGTCGTTGCTGGCCTATGCGCAGAGCGTCGCCGCCGATCGCGCCTCGGCGCAGGAAAGCCTGTTCGGCGCGCAGGCGGACGCGTCTCGCCCTCGCCTTGCCAAAGTCGAGCCTTGGGACCCGGCGCGGCAACTGGACGAGGAATTAACGGCCGTCGGATTTTACCTTAGCGGTCATCCGCTCGACGACATGGTGCATATTCTGCGACGACATCGCACGACACTGTTTGTCGATGCCATTGCCGCCGCG
>JANXWN010000202.1 GCA_025351125.1 Caulobacteraceae bacterium
TTGACGAAGACAGGTCTCATTTAGGCTTCTCCCCCTTTACAGGGAGGGATTTTAAGACATTGGTCATGCTAGTTCGAAGGCTTCCAACCCTGAAAGCCGCATGGACGGGGGTCGTTCTGGGATGACCCGCGGGGTCTTGCCTTCGACCGCGCGGGCGATGGCGGCGATGTGTTCGGGCGTCGTGCCGCAGCAGCCGCCGAGGATGTTAACCAAGCCGCTTGTCGCCCATTCGTCCAGGTGCGCGGCGGTTTCACGCGGTTCCTCGTCATATTCGCCAAAGGCGTTGGGTAGCCCCGCGTTGGGGTAGGCGGCCACCAGGGTATCGGCGATGCGCGACAACTCGGCGATATGCGGACGCATTAAATCGGCGCCCAAGGCGCAGTTGAACCCGATTGCAAACGGCTTGGCGTGGCGAACCGAGTTCCAAAACGCCTCGACGGTCTGTCCTGATAGCGTACGGCCCGAACGATCGGTGATGGTGCCGGAAATCCAGATCGGTAGACGCTTCAAACCCTCGTCCTGCAGATCTAAAATCGCCTTGATCGCCGCCTTGGCGTTGAGCGTGTCGAAAATGGTTTCGACTAAATACAGGTCCACGCCGCCGTCATGCAGCGCGCGCGCCTGATCGCGATAGGCGGCATATACGGCGTCAAAGGTTACCTGCCGCGCGCCCGGATCGTTGACATCCGACGACATGGAAAGCGTGCGGCTTAACGGACCTATCGCGCCGGCGACAAATCGCGGCTTGTCCGGTGTTTGCGCGGTCCAACGGTCGGCGCTCTCCCGCGCCAAACTGGCGGCGGCGAGGTTGATGTCGACGGCGGCGGTCTCCAAGCCATAGTCCGATTGGCTGATGGCGGTAGCGTTGAATGTGTTGGTTTCCGCGATATCGGCGCCGGCGGCGAAATAGGCGTCGTGCAACGCCGACACGATATCGGGCCGCGTCAAGCACAAGAGGTCGTTGTCACCCCTCAAAGGGTGGGAATGACGCGCGAACCGCTGGCCCCGAAAATCCTGTTCGGAAAGGCCTTGGCGTTGGATCATCACCCCCCATGAGCCGTCGAGCACTAGAATACGCCGGCGCGCAGCCGTGTGCAGAGCGGCGATGCGGCCATCGCGACCAACCGTCATGACGCCGCCTCCCGCACGCCCAAAACACGGCAAAGGGCATAGACAAGATCGGCGCGGTTGAGCGTGTAGAAGTGGAAGTCGGTGAAACCCTCTTCCTCGAGGCGTGCGCAAGTCTCCGCGGCGATCGCCCCGGCGATCAGGCGGCGCGTACCGGGATCTTGATCCAGTCCTTCGAATAAATTGGCTAACCAATCGGGAATATCGATGCCGCACGGCCGGGCCATTTTGACCAAACCGTTGAAGTTCGAGACCGGCATAATCCCCGGCGAGATCGGAATGCTTACGCCCGCCTTACGCACCTGATCGATGAACCGCAAAAAACCGTCGACGTCGAAAAAGAACTGCGTAATCGCCCGCGTCGCGCCGGCGTCGATTTTGGCTTTCAGCACATCGATATCATGCGCCGTCGAGAGGCTTTCGGGGTGGGTTTGCGGATAGAGTCCGACCGACACCTCGAAATCCCCGATCGCCGTAATCGCCGCCGTCATCTCGGTGGCGTTGGCGTAGCCGTCCGCGCGGGCCTGATAGGCGCCGCCGATTTGTCCCGGCGGGTCGCCGCGCAGAGCGACGATGTGGCGAATGCCCGCGTTCCAGTAGTCGTGGATAACCGCATCGACATCGGCTTTTGACGCATCGACACACGTCAAGTGCGCGGCGGGTGCCAGGCTGGTTTCGGTCAGGAGGCGCGCGACGGTGCGGTGCGTGCGCTCTCGCGTCGAGCCGCCGGCGCCGTAGGTTACCGAAACGAATTGCGGATTGAGTGGCTCCAGCCGGCGGATTGCTTGCCAAAGCGTATCTTCCGCTTCTGGCGTGCGCGGAGGGGAGAACTCGAACGAAACGTTCAGCCGTCGCGCTTCCCGGCCACCGGCGCGGGCCACCGGCCCCAAAGCGCTGGGGTATATCATCAAAGGGGCGGTCATGCGACGCGCCTAATGCGGTCGGCCCCGCGCGTGGCGCTCCAGATTTTCACCGTTAGTCCACCAGGGGCCGGGGGCGGCAGGGTCGCCGCGACCGTGGGCGCCAAGCCGGCGGATTTGAGCCACCGCACCATTTCGTCGTCGAAAAAACCCAAACGGCGGTGCTGATGCTCGGTGCGCAGGAACTCCAGGCCGTGCGGCGCGAAATCAACGATCAACAGCTTGCCGCCGGGCGCTACGAGTCGGGCCGCTTCCGCTACGGCCGCGGCCGGTTCACCCAGATAATGTAACACTTGATGCACCACCACCAGATCAGCTTCCGCGTCGCCCAGTCCGGTGCTGAGGATATTGCCG
>JANXWN010000155.1 GCA_025351125.1 Caulobacteraceae bacterium
CCGGGTCGGCGGTCGCGGCCATAGCGGTCGAGGCCAGCGACAGCCCCAACAGGACGCCGATCACGGCAAGCGATTTAGGCATGACAACTCCTAGGCGAGGGGGTGCGCGACGGTCTTTATGCGCCGATGATGCCGGCTTGAACATGAACAGATGCTTTATGCCCCGCGCCGGCCATGATATCCGCACCGCCTCGCTTCCCGCTCGCGGTGACGGGGCCTGTAGCTCAATGGTTAGAGCCGACCGCTCATAACGGTCTGGTTGGGGGTTCGAGTCCCTCCAGGCCTACCACGCCGCGTCAGGTGGCTTCCAAGGCCGCGTCGGCGTCGCGCCAAATTAAGCCATCGGCGTTACAGACCCAACGACCGAGGCGGCGGTAGTCCTTACCGTCGATCAGTTCGCCGAACGGCAGCAGCTCGATCAGGGCGCCCTCGACGTATTGGTAATTTACGCCGCGTTGCCGACGCGCAACGTCCAGCAATTCACCCTGTGCCCACGCGATCGCGGCGGCGTCGCCTTCCAGGCGCGTCTTAAGAGGCTCCAGTCGATTGTTAGGCAGGGCATTGAGACGACGCTTCGACCGGGCGTGGCGTAGATCCAGATTATAGGTCTTCATCGTCGTCTACCTTCGGTGCTCGGCAGAGCCGCACCGCTTTGGGTTATGTTGCAGTGCAATATGTCACGCCCGCCCAACGGGCGCTAGGGCCATACGGTTCCCGAAGGTGAAGAATCGTTTAGGGGGCGCCTTACACCGGTGCGCCGCGCCGGATATGGCTAACGAATGGCCAATAGCGACCCATCGGACCCCGACTTCCTTGCTCGCACCGAATCGTACGCCGTCGCGGCCACTGAAATCGCCGCGGTTCTGCAGGGCGAGGCCAACCTGATGGCGCGGATGGCCACGGTGGCGTCGATGTTAGCCGATCGATTCGCGCACTATTTCTGGGCGGGTTTTTACTGCGTCGACGCGCAAAAGACCGACGAATTGGTCATCGGTCCCTATCAGGGAAGTCTGGGGTGCTTGCGGATCGCCTTTAATCGCGGCGTTTGCGGCGCGGCGGCGTTGCGACGTGAGACGATCATCGTGCCGGACGTAGATGCCTTTCCCGGTCATATCGCCTGCGACGATCGCTCCCGAAGCGAGATCGTCGTTCCGGTGTTTGATGCCTCGGGGCGTCTGATCGCGGTGCTCGACATTGACGCGATCGAACCAGCGGCGTTCAACCAAAGCGACGCGCGCGGCCTTGAGGCCATCGTCCGCCAAGTGTTTGCCGCCTAACCCAATCGTCGCGCCGCGAAATAACCGGCTGTGGCGCCCGCCGTCGTCAAAGTCGCGCCCCACGCCATGTCGATCAAGCTCAAGGATGTCGGCCAAACCACCAAAGTCGCTTGGTTGGTGAGATCATAAGTGGCGTAGCAGACGAGCCCCAAAAGCGCGCCGCGTCGTGCCGCAACGGTCCAGCGTTTGTTCGCCATGGCCGGAAGCACCGCGAAAACGACAACGCCGACCAGGTAGAGCGCATAAAACGCCACCGCCGGAACGGGCCTGAATGCCGGCGACAAAATCGCGCCGACGGCCGCCCGATAGACCACGCGATTGGTGGTTATCAACCAGATCGTATCCAGTCCTGCGACGGCGACCGCGGCGCCTAAATAGGCGGCCAGAAAACGCTTGAGCATCAGATGCCGACGAATGGCTGAAACACGCGACCGACCCAATCGCGGGGAATCAAAGCGCCTTGCGCGGCAACCAAGCAGACACACTCGCCGTCGCGGGTGACCACAGGGCAATGTTCGACATCGCCATCGCTGTAGGCGAAATCGCCGCGCGCATAGGTGTGGGCGCCATCGACAAAGGCGCCCTTTAAAACGCAGACCATCTCCGAACCCCGGTGGGTGTGACGCGGCACGCTCATCCCGGGTGCGACGCGCAGCAGATAAGTGCGTAGATCGCCGGGACCCTTTGTTACCGGCGCCACCCACACGCCGGGCGCCGCCCAACGCCGCCGCCGACGCGCGGCTTCCAATACGTCACGTGGAACAGTAATCCAGTCCGCTCTAGCCTGCATGACCGTCGATGCCGGCGCCGGTCGTTCAATCTGCGCCAACGCTCGCGACAGAGCGTCCGGCGCCAACTTCTCAGGCGGGAGATCGTTCAAAAACACACCGCCGACCGCTTCGATGCGTTCCACGTCGGCGCGGCATGAGGGGCAAGCGCCCAAATGCGCTGCTACGACAAAGACTTGGCCGATCGCCAGGGTTCCGGCGGCGTAATCGACCAAAACCGCCGTCGAAGGATGATGAGACGACGTCATTGCAACGACTCCAATCGCACGCGCAATCGCGCCATGGCGAGGCGCAGCCGCGACTTGACCGTGCCGAGCGGCAAGCCCAGATCTTCGGCGATTTCGGCATGCGGCTTGTCCGAGAAAAACGCTAGCCGGATCACTTGCGCTTGGTCGTCGGACAGGGTCGCGATAGCGCGGCGGATCAGAACTTCATCTTGCGCGACGGCCAGTAAGGCCTCGGGAGCGGCGGGGAGCGGTCTCTCCACCGAAGGGTCCTCCGCGGGGATCGGTCGGTTGTCCTTGCGCGCCAAATCAATGCGCAGATTTCGGGCGATTGTGAATATCCAGGTCGACGCCGCCGCGCGCGACGGATCGAACACCGACGCTTTGCGCCAAACCGTCAGCAAGGTTTCCTGCGCCAACTCCTCTGCGGCCTCCGACACGGCGCCCATGCGCATGAGATAGCTTTTAACGCGCGGCGCGAAATGACTGAATAGGCTCGCAAAGGCGTCGCGATCGCCCCGCTGAGCGATCGCAACGATCATATCCGAATAGACCGCAGCGCCACGCGCCGCCGCCTCGGTCCGGCGCGGCATCACCCGCGCGTCACGCCGCAAAAACGCGGCCGATCGCGGCGGCGGACGGAGTGATTTGATTTGCGGCGCCCCATACATAACCTTTTCTACGTCGCCGAGGTCGCGACGGATCACCCGACCGACGGGGTCATAGCCAGATTGATCCGGCAACGTCGCATCGACGTAGACACTACGCCTAGTTAGGTGACTTATCCAAGTCTCGAAACAGCGAAAGGTCATCCCGCTTGTGATTGCCGCAAACGCCCGTCAGCCGCTGAAGATCGCCGTCGTCGGCGCGGGGATCTCCGGCTTGGCGGCCGCATGGATGCTCAATCACAATCACGACGTCACGCTCTACGAAGCCCAGCCCAGATTGGGCGGGCATAGCCATACTGTCGATGCCCCGTCGCCGGGCGGCTCCATCGCGGTGGATACCGGCTTTATCGTCTACAACCAGCCGAGTTACCCCAATTTGACCGCCTTGTTCGAGCATTTGGGTGTTCCCACCCAGCTCTCCAACATGGGTTTTGCGGTGAGCTTGGACGGCGGCCGGATCGAATACGGCGGCGACAACCTGATCGCCCTGTTTTCGCAGGCCCGCAATCTGATCAGCCCACGATTTTGGTCGATGTTGCGCGATTTGGAGCGCTTTTACCGCGAGGCTCCGACGCACGCCGCGGCGCTGGAGGCGCAAGACATCAGTTTGGGCGACTATCTCAAGGCGCACCGTTATGGCGCCGCGTTTCAGAACGATCACTTGCTCCCGCAAGCCGGCGCGATCTGGTCGGCGACTCCCCGAGAGATCCGCGATTATCCGGCGGCGGCCTTCATCCGATTTTGCGAAAATCACGGCTTGCTGAAAATCTTGGGGCGCCCGCAATGGCGTACCGTTACCGGCGGAAGCCGAACCTACGTCGCCAAACTCACGGAACCGCTTGCCGGCAAAATTCGCACCGAGGCGGCGGTTTTGGGCGTGAGACGCACGCCCGCGGGCGCTGTCGTGCAGACGGCGCGAGGCGAAGAGCGATACGACCACGTCGTCATCGCCACCCATGCCGACGAGGGCCTGGCCCTGCTTCAGGGCCCGACGGCGCGAGATCGCGCTTTGCTGGGCGCTTTCGCCTATAGTCGCAATCTCGCGGTGCTGCACGGCGATGCCGCCTTGATGCCGCGCCGACGCAATACCTGGTCGGCGTGGAACTATTTAGGCCGTAGCGATGGTGGCGCCGATCCTCGGCTTTGCGTCACCTATTGGATGAACCGGCTGCAGAATCTGCCGCGCGAAACACCGTTGTTTGTCACCCTCAACCCGATCACCGAGCCAGACCCGGCGATGGTCCTGCGCACGGATATCTATCACCACCCCCTATTCAACGCCGCCGCCTTGAAGGCGCAAAAACAATTGTGGTCTTTGCAGGGTGATGACGGTGTTTGGTGGTGCGGCTCGTATTTCGGGTCCGGCTTTCATGAAGACGGCCTGCAGGCCGGCTTGGCCGTCGCCGAATCCTTGGGCGGCGCCAAGCGTCCGTGGACGGTCGCCGGCGAGTCGAACCGGATACACCTTGCGGCCAACCCGCAAACCACCGCGTCGTTGGATCGGGTGGCATGAAGAGTTTCTCGTCAGCGCTGTATCGCGGCGCCGTGGTGCATCAACGCCTGGCGCCCAAGGTGCATCGCCTGCGCTACCGCATGTTTCAGATGCTGTTTGATCTGGACGAAATTGAGCGTTTGGCCCGCAGTTTGTGTCTGTTTTCACACAATAAATTCAACATCTTCAGCTTCCACGATCGTGATCATGGCCTTGGTCGGACCGGAGCTCTGCGCGACTACGTGCGCGAGGCCCTAGCATCCGCCGGTATCGAGATTGGCGGCGGAAAAATACTCTTGCTGTGTATGCCCAGGTTGTTCGGATACGTGTTTAACCCGATCAGCATCTATTATTGCCACCGCCAAGATGGCGTTTTGGCCGCCATGCTTTACGAGGTAACCAATACTTATAAAGAACGTCATAGCTATCTGATCCCCGTTCGGCGCGACGATGGGGACGCGGTGATCCGCCAATCCTGCGCCAAGGCCCTGTTCGTTTCACCGTTCATGGACATGGCAATGACCTATGATTTCACCGTATCGCGACCGCAAGACAGCGTCGCGACCACCATTTTGGCAAAGGATGCCGCCGGTTGCGCGATGATCGTGGCGACCTTCGCCGGGCGGCGGCGGGCGCTCAGCGACAAAACGCTGGCCGCAGCGTTGTTCGCCTTCCCGTTATTGACGCTAAAGGTCATCGCCGCGATTCATTGGGAAGCCGCCAAACTATTCGCAAAAGGGGTCAAATTGCGCGCCCACCCCCGCGCGCCCGAACAGGCCTTAAGCATCGCCCGCGCACCGCGACCCTGAGAGCTTCACAAAACCATCAAGCAATCACGTTACCGCCCAGGCTCGCGGGACAACCACGCCCGCCAACAATAAGACCTGCGCCTATGGCTGACGATCGATCCACCACCGCCTATCGGAGCGTTTTTCTGTCCGACATCCATTTAGGCACGCGGGGCTGTCAGGCCGAACTATTGCTGGATTTTCTTCGCCACGTGACGTGTGAAAAGCTCTATCTGGTTGGCGATATTGTCGACGGGTGGAAGATGAAGAGCGGCCTATATTGGCCGCAGAGCCACAATGACGTCGTGCAAAAAATTCTGCGGCAAGCGCGCAAAGGCGTTGAAGTGGTCTACGTTCCAGGCAATCACGGCGATCGGGCGCGCGATTTCTGCGGCGTCCATTTCGGCGGTGTTCTGGTGACGCGCGACGCCGTTCATCAGACGGCGGACGGTCGCCGCTATCTAGTAGCGCACGGCGACGAATTCGACACGGTCGTTAAACATGCCGCGTGGGTCGCTCACGCCGGAGATATCGCCTATCGCGTCGCAGGGTCGCTCAACACGGTGTTAAACCGCGCGCGCCGCCGATTGGGGTTCGGTTATTGGAGCTTATCGGCGTTTCTAAAATCGAGAGTTAAAAATGCCATGAAATTTGTCGATAGTTTCGAAATCGCCATGGCCGGCGAAGCGCGGCGTCGTGGTCTGGACGGCGTAATCTGCGGTCACATTCATCAAGCGCAAATCCGCGATATCGACGGGATAACCTATGTCAACGACGGCGATTGGGTGGAAAGTAGCACGGCCGTCGTGGAACACTTCGACGGGCGTCTGGAATTGTTGAAATGGGCGGAGCTGCGAACTTGGTCCATGATCGAGCGGGCGCCGAGGGTTCAATGGCGTAGCGCTTGCCGTTGGCCACGCCGCCTGCCAGCTTAGACCGTTACGAACATCAGGCGACGTCTCGCCGGACGCGCGTTTCGCTTTCCCACGCCTGACGTCTGCCCTCAACCGTGCGGGCGAAGCTTGGACCAAACAAGCGGTAACAAGAGTAAAC
>JANXWN010000158.1 GCA_025351125.1 Caulobacteraceae bacterium
CGCCACGGCCGCGTCATCGACGCCCTTGACGGTCGCGCTTTGGTGAGGATTGCAAGCCGCCAGAGCAAGGGCGGCGATCAGGCCGAGACTCGGTTTCCAGTGCATAGCCATTTCAATCCCTCTCGGCAGACTCACGCTGCGTTTCGACCCAACGCTGCACGCCGGGCCATATCTCGCATAAGGCGGGACGTAAGGACGTGCAACGCCAAAGCGTCCGTGGCGATACTCGCCATCATCTCTGGCGATAATCTTGGCGGCACGACAGGAAGGTCGTTTGCGAAACGGTCGGCAGCGCTTATTCTCATGCACCGCCGCAGATATCAGGTTTTTTTAATGCCCCTCGCCGATCCCCCCATCCGCGCCGTCGTCGTGCCAGTAACGCCCCTGCAACAAAACTGCACCATCGTTTGGTGTACCAAGACCAAAAGGGCGGCGGTGATCGATCCGGGCGGCGAGGTGCCGCGGCTTTTAAAGGTGCTCGCCGATCAGGGACTGACGCTCGAAAAAATTTGGATCACACACGGCCACCTCGACCACGCCGGAGGAACGGCGGCGCTGAAGGAGGCGACGGGGGTTCCGATCGAAGGGCCCCATCCCGACGATCAGTTTTGGATCGACGATATTGGGGATAGCGGGGCCAAATGGGGACTGCCGGACGCGCGGGTGTTCACTCCCGACCGTTGGCTGGGTAACGGCGACATCGTGACTTTAGGCGAGACACAATTTGAGGTTTACCACTGTCCGGGACACACGCCTGGGCACGTGGTGTTTTTCCACCGGCAGGCGCGTTTTGCGCAGGTCGGCGACGTCCTATTCGCCGGCTCCATCGGACGGACCGACTTTCCGCGCGGCAATTTTCAGGATTTGGTGAATTCCATCACCGGTAAACTGTGGCCGCTGGGCGACGACGTGACCTTCGTTCCCGGTCACAATCAGGTCTCCACGTTCGGCGCTGAACGGCGCAGCAACCCCTTCGTTTCGGACTTGGTTCTTGCGGAGGTGTAAGATCTTAATGCCCAATAGCTTTGGCGCGGTCAGCGCGAAAGGCGTCTAACCTTATCGCTCGCCGCTCCCACCGCTCATCGCCGATTTGTCCGCCCCGAGTAAGACGACCGCGAAGCTAGGCGCGCCGCTCTGCCATTGAGCGAGGGTGCGCCAACCCGCCCGCGCGCTGAGACGCTCAAATCCATCAAGCGAGAACTTGTAGGAATTTTCCGTATGGATAGTCTCTCCGGCGACGAACTCGATGATCTTTTTGCCGATTATCGTCCTTTGGCGGCACAAAGATTCCAAATGCATTTCGACGCGCCCCTCGAGCCGGTTCCAAACCGCGCGATGGGCGAAGGCGTCCAGATTGAAGTCGCCGCCCAATTCACGGTTAACGCGGGCGAGAAGGTTGAGGTTAAACGCCGCCGTGGTCCCTTTAGCGTCGTTGTAAGCCGCGGTTAGAGTTGCTTCGTCTTTCGCCAAATCTACGCCGACGATGAACACCCCGTTCGGTCCCAGCATCGACCTGGCGTTGCGCAGCAATTTGATGGCCTCGGCGGGCGCGAAATTGCCGATTGTCGAGCCAGGAAAGAAGCCGACGCGCGGTCCGCTGTCGCGCAACGAGCAAAGATCGACAGCACCCGTAAAGTCACCGACGATCGGCGCCACCGCCAAGTTTGGATAAGCCCGACGGATCGCCGCTGCGCCGCTTTCTAGGGCAGTTGCACTGATATCGATGGGAACATAGGCGGAAATCCGCGGCGCGACGTCAAGGATGATGCGAGTCTTAACGCTGGCGCCGCTGCCCCATTCAACCAGGACGGCGCCGTCGGGAATAAAGGCCGCGAGGTCCGGCGCGATGCTCGCCAACAGAGCCGCCTCCTGGCGGGTCGGATAATATTCCGGCAAATCGCAGATTTCTTCGAAGAGATCCGAGCCGTGTTGGTCGTAAAACCATTTCGCCGGCAGCGATTTGCGCGCGGCTGTCAGCCCCATCAAGACGTCTATTTCGAACGCCTCAGACGACGCCGAATCCGGCCGATCTTCAGCTAAACGTACACCGGCGAACATCCAACGCTGGTGGGGATAGAAAAAATTGCGGTAACTCGTTCGCGAATGGCCCTTGGGGGTGACGCACGCGCCGCCCTTGAGCACCATTTGACCGATCATGAACTTGGCGTTGTATTCCCCCACCGCGCCTGCGGCGGGCGCGAAACCGGGATGGGGGCAATAGGCGGATCCGGTCCATTGCCAAAGGGCGCCGTCGACCTGCTCGAAATCGGCGGCCCTTTCGGCTATCGCACTTTCCCACTCCGCTTCCGTCGGCAGACGTTTTCCGGCCCAGGCCGCGTAGGCCGAAGCCTCGTAAAAACTCACGTGCACGACCGGCGCTTGCGGATCAACCAAACGCGGACCCGCCAACGTCATGGTGCGCCAGCGATCGCCGTCTCGTTCCCAGTAGAGCGGTGCGGTCCAGTCTTCGGCCTGTGCGTACGCCCAACCGTCGGATAGCCAAAATTCGGGCCGCGCATAACCGTCGTCGGCCATGAAGGCCAGCCAGTCGGCGTTGGTCGTGAGTCGGCTCGATAGGCGGTATGGGCGAAGAAAAACGTCGTGGCGCGGATATTCGTTGTCGAACGCGAAGCCCTCGCCGTCCGCCCCGATCGCGACCTGTCCGCCCGCGACCGCCACCATGGTCGCCCGCCCGGCCGGGGGGCGCGGCGCCGGGCCGTCGGCGGCATAGATCGGCTTGAGGGGCGAAGCAGCGAACAAGCTGAGAATGTCCATAGCGATCAATTCTTGGTGCTGCTCTTCGTGCGCCAGTCCCAATACGACCAAATCGCGCACGGCGGCGCAGGGCGCGCTCGCCAGATGGGCTTCCACGGCCCGATCCACATAATCGCGATAAGCCATGACGGTTTGCAGCGATGGGCGCGTCAGAAGGCCCCGCGCCGGTCGAGGATGCCGCGCGCCGATTGCTTCGTAATAGGAGTTAAACATGTAACCGAAGGCCGGGTCGAACGCCGCGTAGCCTGGCGCGTGCGGCGCCAAAACGAATGTCTCGAAAAACCAAGTGACATGCGCCAGATGCCATTTGGTCGGGCTGGCGTCCGGCATCGACTGGGCTTGCTGGTCCTCCGCCGACAACGGACCCGCGCGCGCCTCGGTCGCCCGCCGCACGGCCCTGTAGCGCGCGATCAGCGGATCGGCATCGGCTTGCGGCCCGCGCGGAGAGAGTTTCACCTCGCGGGCATCATCGTACGGCGACATCGCGATGGCGTCCTTTAAGCAAACACAATTGAGCAAACACGACGCGAAAAGCCGTCGCGGAAAGAGTAACGGCATGAGCGACGCCAAGCAACAACGCGAAAAGAGCTTAGATAGCCCGTCCTCGCTTCGCTTTGTCCGTGCCTCGGGTTTAGCCCGCGGCCGCGCCTTCCGCCTTCGCGGCGGCTAAATCCGCGTCCGATAACAACCGCACGTCGGGGTCGGCCGCGTTTTGGTCACCCGGCGCGAAGTGCAGTTTTTCCATATAGGGCGTGGGCTTCTTGCGCCGGTAGTCCGCAAATTCCTTGGCGTAATAATCCCTCGCCGCCTGCACCGTTTTCGCGCCGACGACGATATCGTGCATCAAATTGAGCGCCAGACGGTTGGCCTCTTCGTCATGGCAACGCGCCGACACCTCGCCGGCGGTACGTTCGGCGATGACGCTGCCGTCGAAGGCGGCGAGCTCGGAGAATTTCTCGGGCGGAACGCGGTAGTCGATCACGGTCTCGATCGCATCCTGGTGGGGCGCGGGGAAATCGTGCTGATAAAACGCCTTGGAAGCGACGATCCGCTTCCATTCGCCGCGACCCCGCCAAATCAACTCAGAGGCGGTGACCTCGTCCGGCGCGCCGTATTTGTCGATCACCGCCTGAGTCGCTTCTTGCGACGCCTCAGGCCAACCTTTGATCAAGCTGGAATTGGATTGCGTCATGTCGCGATTCACATCGCGGACATGGGCATCATGCCCGCATGCATCTTCGACATCTTCATACAGTCGCCGTTTTTCATCATGTCGTCTTTGCTCATCGCCTTGCACGACATCATCATTTTGAGATGACTGTTGGAAATGTGCATCCGCTTCATCATGCGCATGCATTTGTGGTCGGCCATCATGGCGTCGCCGCCCATGGCCATGCAGGACTCCATCATTTTCTGGTGGCCGGCGCTCATCTGCATGGCGGCGGCGCCTTGCCCCGGCCCGGCGGCGCAAACGGCGGCGATAACAAGGCCGAAGGCGGTTGATTTCAACGAATTCACGGGAAGCTCCTGACGTCGGGGTTGACCCACTGACGGGTGTCCGCGCATGCGGAAAGACGATTATGAGCGTAACCGACGATTTGCCCGATAGTTCCCCGGGCAATGCAGCGGCCCGATTGCCGCTGCGACTTGCGCCCCGAATCGCGGCTAGACTGCGGATATGGCCAATCCTGCCCAAGCCTCATTGTTCGACGAAGCACTTGCGCCGGTGCATCCGGTGTCGGTGATGCCGCTTACGAGCGCTACCACATCGGGTTATTCAGCCAAGGATATTGAAGTACTCGAAGGCTTGGAGCCCGTGCGCAAGCGGCCGGGCATGTATATCGGCGGGGTGGACGAGCGGGCGCTGCACCATTTGTTCGCCGAAGTGCTCGACAATTCGATGGACGAGGCTGTCGCGGGTCATGCCAAGATCATCGAGGTCATCCTCGACGCCGACGGATCTTTGACGGTAAAGGACGACGGGCGCGGCATGCCGGTCGACGCCCACCCCAAGTTTCCGCGCCTCTCGGCGCTGGAAGTGATCATGACCGTCCTGCATTCCGGCGGCAAATTTTCTGGCAAGGCTTACGAAACCTCCGGTGGTCTACACGGCGTCGGCGTTTCTGTGGTTAACGCCCTCTCCTCGGCGCTGAGCGTCACCGTGCACAAAGACGGCTACGAATGGCGCCAGAGCTTCGCGCGCGGCAAGCCGACGTCGACACTCGACCGGATTGGCCCCAGCCGCAGGCACGGCACGTCGCTCACCTTCGCGCCCGATCCGGACATCTTCGGCGAGGACGTCGCCTTCCGCCCGGCGCGGCTCTACCGCATGGCCCGCTCTAAAGCCTATCTGTTCCGCGGCGTCGAAATCCGCTGGACCTGCGCGCCCGAGCGCATAACCGACCAGACCGCGGCGCAGGCGGTCTTTAAATTCCCCGGCGGCTTGGCCGACTTCCTCGCCGAAACTACCGAAGGTCTGGAGACCGTCACGCCCGAACCCTTCGCCGGCCGGATCGAGCGCAGCGGCGAGGCCGGCGCGGTGGAATGGGCGGTGACCTGGACCCCCGCCGGGTTTGGCGAGGCCGACAGCTTCATCCGCTCGTATTGCAACACGGTGCCGACGCCCGAAGGCGGCACTCACGAGGCCGGCCTACGCGCGGTTTTGACGCGGGGCCTTAGGGCCTGGGCGGAGTTGACCAACGAAAAACGCGGCACGCTGATCACCGCCGACGACGTCGTCGCTCAGGCGGGGGCGCTGATTAGCGTCTTCGTGCGTAACCCTGAATTCCAGGGCCAGACCAAAGAACGCCTATCGTCGATCGATGCACAAAGGCTGGTCGAAGCGGCATTGCGCGACCCGTTTGACCACTGGCTCACCGCGCAGCCGAAATCGGCTGGAGCGCTATTGGCGTTTGTGGTTGATCGGGCCGAGGAACGGCTCAAGCGCCGCAAGGACAAAGAGGTGGCGCGCGCCTCCGCGACGCGCAAGCTGCGTTTGCCGGGAAAACTTGCGGATTGTTCGGGCCAGGCGACCGATGGCACCGAATTGTTTATCGTCGAAGGCGACAGCGCCGGCGGTTCGGCCAAACAGGCGCGGGATCGGCGCACGCAAGCTATATTGCCCCTGCGCGGCAAGATACTTAACGTAGCGTCGGCCACCGCCGACAAAACCGGCGGCAATAAGGAGCTTTCCGACCTCATGCTGGCGCTCGGCGTCGTCGGCGGCGCGCGCTATCGCGAGGACGATTTGCGTTACGAGCGCATCATCATCATGACCGACGCCGACGTCGACGGCGCGCATATCGCCTCGCTGCTGATCACGTTTTTCTGGCGCACCATGCCGGACATGGTGCGGGGCGGGAAACTCTACCTCGCCCTGCCTCCGCTTTATCGCATCAGCCACGGCGCCCTGACCGAATACGCCCGCGACGACGGCCATAAAGAGGAACTGCTCGCCACAGTGTTCAAAGGCAAGAAACCCGACATCGGCCGCTTCAAAGGCCTGGGCGAAATGATGCCGGCCCAGCTCAAAGTCACCACCATGGATCCTAAAACCCGCACGCTCGCCCGGGTAAGTATTCCGCGATCCGAAGAGGCTGTGGAAGACTTAGTCGAGGCCCTGATGGGACGAAAACCAGAGCTTCGTTTTCGATTTATCCAGGAAAACGCGGAATTCGCGGTGGCGGAGTTGGACGTTTAGGGCGGAACACTCACCCGAGTGGAACGTTGGGGCGGGCGTTAATCCGTTCTAAATGGAAGGACAGACCAATGTTTGCCGTTACGCGCGTCTTTCGCTTGGCCTTTACGCTGGCTGTCGTGTCCGCCGGAGTGAGCGTCGGCCAGACGACCAATTCGGAGTCTACGCCAGCGCCGGATGTAGCGCAGTCATCCGGCAGAATCCTCACGCCGCAGGCCAATAGTTCGCAGAACATCAAGTCGGTCGCCGAGTCTCCGCTAAGCGATCTCAATCTTGTTCGCCAAAAAATTCCGCCGATTCTCCAGGACGCCGTTGCTAATGCTTACGCGCCCTTGCCGCATCTGAATTGTGCGACCTTATCGGCCGAAATTGGTCGGTTGTATCAGGCCCTGGGAAATGACGTGGACGATCCGGCGTCGCCTCAAGATCGCAACATCACTCACTCCGGAGGGACCGGCTTAAAGCTGATGCACAATGCGGCGCAATGGTTAATTCCCGGCGACGGTTTTGTTCGCACGCTTTCAGGCGCGCAGAAACGCGACCAACGCATCTTAGATGCGATCAATGCCGGTGATATCCGTCGCGGCTATCTCAAAGGCCTCGGCGAAGCGCGCAAATGCCCACCGCCGGCCAGCCCGCTGGGACACGTCGCCACCTCTCCCGTCCGCCGTCGGCATAAATGAGCCTGTCGGCGCGGCGCGCGG
>JANXWN010000177.1 GCA_025351125.1 Caulobacteraceae bacterium
TGAACGAAGCCTTCGCCGTCGTTCGCGAAGCAGCCAAGCGCACCCTCGGTCAGCGCCATTACGACGTGCAAATGGTCGGCGGCATGGTGCTGCACAAAGGTGGAATCGCCGAAATGCGGACCGGCGAGGGCAAGACCCTGGTCGCGACCTTGCCCGTCTATCTTAACGCCTTGGCGGGCAAGGGCGTGCATCTGATTACGGTCAACGACTATTTGGCCAGTCGAGACGCCGACTGGATGGGCCGGATTTATCGTTTTCTGGGCCTCACCGTCGGGGTGATCGTTAACGGCTTGTCGCAGGCCGAGCGGCAGAGGGCCTACCAGAGCGACATTACCTATGGCACCAACAATGAATTCGGCTTCGATTATCTGCGCGATAACCTGGTTTACGACGCCGGTGAAATGGTCCAGCGCGGGCACCACTTCGCCGTGGTCGATGAGGTCGACTCGATCTTGATCGACGAGGCGCGCACGCCGCTGATTATTTCCGGCCCGACCGAAGATCGTTCCGATTTTTATCGCACCATCGACCTTCTGGTGAAGGAAATGATCAAGTCTCCAGAGACGTTCGACCATGACGAAAAGCAAAAGCAGGCTTTGCTGACCGAACACGGCTCGGAGACCATTGAAGAAACCTTGTTGGGCGCGGGGCATTTGGCCGATGGATCGGCCGGCCTGTACGATCCCGCCAACATCTCGGTCGTGCACCACGTCAATCAGGCCTTGCGCGCCAATGTTCTCTACCAAAACGAGAAGGACTACATCGTTCGCGATGGCGAAGTGATGCTGATCGACGAATTTACCGGCCGGATGATGCACGGTCGACGCCTGTCGGAAGGCCTGCACCAAGCGATCGAAGCCAAGGAGGGCGCCGATATTCAGCCCGAGAACCAGACCTTAGCCTCGGTGACCATCCAGAACTATTTCCGTCTTTACAACAAGCTATCGGGCATGACCGGCACCGCTTCGACAGAGGCGCAGGAATTCTTCGACATTTACAAGATGGACGTGGCCGAAATTCCGACCAATCGCCCGGTGATGCGCAAGGACGCCGACGACGAGGTTTATCGCACCGCCGAGGAAAAAAACGAGGCGATCATCGCCCAGATCGAAGACTGCCACCGGCGTGGGCAGCCGGTTCTGGTCGGCACCGTATCGATTGAAAAATCTGAGCAATTGTCGGAACTGCTGAAGGGCCACCGCTGGGAAAGTGATGGCAAAACCGTTGTCGGTCTGCCGCACAGCGTGTTGAACGCGCGCTACCATGAACAGGAGGCGCAGATCGTCGCCGACGCCGGCGTGCCCGGCACTGTTACCATCGCGACTAATATGGCTGGGCGCGGCACCGATATCCAACTCGGCGGCAATATCGACATGCGCCTCGCCAAGTGGCGCACCGAACAGGACGGCCTTGGGATCGAGCCTTCGTTCGACGCCGAGAAAGCCGAGCGCGCCGTCATCGAGGCGGAGATCGGCGACAAAAAGGCCCAAGCTCTGGCCGCCGGCGGCCTGCACGTTTTGGGCACCGAAAGGCATGAAAGCCGGCGGATTGACAATCAGTTGCGCGGGCGCACGGGTCGTCAGGGCGATCCCGGGTCTTCCAAGTTTTTCTTGTCCTGCGAGGACGACTTGTTGCGCATTTTCGCGGGCGATCGGCTGGACGGCATCATGCGCGCCTTTAAGGTCGAGCAAGGCGAGGCAATTACCCACAAGTGGCTCAACAGCGCCATCGCCACGGCGCAGAAACGCGTCGAGCAACGTAACTACGAGATCCGCAAAAATCTGTTGAAATACGATGACGTGGTCAATGACCAACGCAAGGCGGTGTTTGAACAGCGGCGGGAGTTTATGGAATCCCACGATCTCTCGCAGATTGTCATGGAAATGCGCCACGACACCATCGACGATTTGGTGGGGCGCCATCTTCCGCCCAAAGCCTATGCCGATCAGTGGGATATCGAAGGCTTGCACGAACGGGTCGGCGCCTTGCTGGGCCTGGACCCGCCGATCAAGCAATGGGCGGGCGAGGAAGGCATCGCCAACGAGGAAATCCAACAGCGTTTGGTGGCCGCCGCCGATGCCCGCGCCGCCGAGCGCGAGGCTCAGATATCGCCAGAACAAATGCGCGGGTTAGAAAAGAATTTTCTGTTGCAAATGGTCGACATGCAATGGCGCGAGCACTTGATGCACTTGGACCACTTGCGGAACGTCATCGGCCTGCGCGGTTACGGCCAGCGCGACCCGC
>JANXWN010000190.1 GCA_025351125.1 Caulobacteraceae bacterium
GCTTGTTGGAACTCGTCGCCGATCAGGAACTCCCCGTGGTTTGGTATGCCGAAGGCGGCGGCGGGCGGCCAGGCGACACTGACGGCATCGGCGCCTCGGGCCTCGCCACGCCCAGTTTCAAAGCCTTCGCGCAACTCTCCGGCGTAGTGCCCAAAATCGCGGTGGTGTCGGGCCGCTGTTTCGCCGGCAACGCCTCGTTCGCGGGCGTGAGTGAAATCCTGATCTGCACCAAAGGCGCCAATATCGGCATGGGCGGCCCGGCGATGATCGAAGGTGGCGGGCTTGGGGTGTTCGCGCCCGAAGACATCGGTCCGATGGACGTGCAAACCGCCAACGGCGTGGTGGATATCCTGGCCGACGACGAAACGGACGCCACGCGTTTGGCCAAACAGACCCTATCGTATTTTCAGGGACCCATCCGCGACTGGACCGCCGCCGACCAGCGTGGCCTTCGCCCGGCGATCCCGGAAAACCGCCTGCGGGTGTATGACGTGCGCGCCGTGATCGAAACCCTGGTCGACGCCGGATCGTTCCTGGAGCTGCGCCCTAGATTCGCGCCCGGCCTGATCACTGGCCTGATCCGCATGGAGGGGCGCCCGATGGGCCTGATCGCCAACGATCCGCGCCACCTCGGCGGCGCGATCGATTGCGACGGGGCGGACAAGGGATCGCGCCTGCTGCAACTTGCCGATGCCTTCGACCTGCCGGTGCTCTCTCTGATCGACACCCCCGGCTTCATGGTCGGGCCCGACAGCGAGGCGCAGGCCGCCGTGCGCAAGACCTCGCGCCTGTTCATCAACGCCGCCCGCCTGGGCACGCCGATGTTCGCCGTGGTCCTGCGCAAGGCGTACGGCCTCGGCGCCCAGGCCATGGCCCGCGGATCGACCCAAGCTCCGACCTTCTGCACCGCTTGGCCCACCGGCGAATTTGGCGGCATGGGACTGGAAGGCGCCGTGCGCCTCGGCTACCGCCGCGAACTGGAGGCGCTGACCGATCCGGCGCAACAGAAGGCGCTCTTTGATAAGCTGCTCGGCGCCCTCTACGCCGTCGGCAAGGCCAACAACGTCGCCGCCACGCTAGAAATTGACGCGGTCATCGACCCGGCGGACACCCGGCGCTGGGTGGTGCAGGGGCTGAAAACGTGCGGCGTGCGAACGGGCGCGCGGAGACGATTCGTGGACGGGTGGTGAGGGGGCAGAGCGCGATGAAGCGTTATTTGTCGCACGCTTTGGTTTCGCCGGCGTCGCAGGCTTTCTTCATTAGATTGGCGCCGCGGCTCGCATCTTGTTTTACGCCTTCGCCCGATTTGTAGTCGATCGCCAGGTTGTAGCAGCTTTTGGCGTGGCCGCCGTCGCAGCCTTTGGCGTAGAGATCGGCGGCGCGGGTGGCGTTTTTGTCGACGCCTTCACCGTTGTCGTAATCAAGGGCAAGGTTGTAACAACCTTTCAAATCGCCGCCGTCGCAAGACTTGGAATAGAGGCCCGCGGCGCGCGGGAGATCCTTTTTCACACCCTCGCCGTTGTCGTAATCGATGGCCAGATTGTAACAGCTTTTGGCGACATCGCCGTCGCACGCCTTAGCGTAAAGGATGGCCGCGCGCGCCGTATCCTTGGCGACTCCATCGCCGTTGTCGTAATCGACCGCCAGATCGAAACAGGCCTTGAGGTGGCCGGCGTCACACGCCTTGCCATACAGCACCGCCCCCCGCGCGTCATTCTTGGCGACGCCTTCGCCATTGTCGTAGTCGATGGCCAAGTTATAGCAGGCCTTGGCATAGCCGCCGTCACAGGCTTTGGCGTACAGGCCGGCGGCGCGGGCCAAGTCCTTGGTTACCCCGTCGCCTTCGTCGTAGTCGACACCCAGATTGAAACAGCCCTCGGCGTGGCCGCCGTTACAGGCCTTGCTGTAAAACTGCGCCGCGCGGGCCAGGTCCTTGGCGACGCCCTCGCCATTATCATAGGCGATGGCGACAGCGTTGCAGCTCGCCGCATTTCCGGCGGCGCAGGCCTTTGCACCCGGCGGCGTATCATCGCCAGACATGGCGGATGCGGCGGGCGCGAGCACGCCGCACGATAGGGCGAGGGTCAGCAGCAACAACAGAACGGTCGGGATCGGACGCATGGCGAGGTTCCTTGAGGGCTTGCCGACAGTTAATGTCGCGCCGCCGCCGCGGT
>JANXWN010000191.1 GCA_025351125.1 Caulobacteraceae bacterium
CCTGCTCCGCGACGTCCACAAAATGGTACCGGCGCAGCATATATTGCCGCTCTGGCGCCAGGGTGTGCAGGTAAGATCGCAGCCCTTTGAGCACGCTGTCGCGGACTTTCCCGGTTACCGGCGTTAGATCGGGTCTGTCGATTTTGAACCGCCGCCGCCCCTCCGCGTCCACCGAAGTCATTTTTCTCAAAGCGGCTTTGTTGTCGGACGCCTTTGCAGTCCGCACGGCCTTGTGCAGAGCTCTTTTGGACTCTCGATCCAGATTTTCACCTTTTTCCCCTAGGTGACTGGCCAAGGTGTGCCGACGCCATAGATCGACGACTGGAATTCCACGTAGCCGCTTTAGGTTCCAACCATAACCCTCGACGCATTCGACGACCGCTTTACGGCGCGCCTTTCGACCGAACCCATTGGCCCGGCCGGCGACGTTGATGCTGGCGGTCAAGCGTTTGAGGTCCCATTCCCAGGGTCCCACCGTCACTTCGTCGAAATCATTGAGGTCGATGACGACATCGCCCTGCGGGGCGCCGAACAAGCCGAAATTATCGATGTGAGAATCGCCGCCGATCACCACGCTCACACCCGTCGAGGGCGCGTGCGCCACGTCCCACGCCATCACGGCGGCCGAACCGCGCAGGAAAGCGAAGGGCGAAGCGGCTATCCGCGCCATCCTCAAGGGGACGAGTTTTTTGACGCGGCCGGCATTACCCGCGAGCAGAGTCGTAACCGGATCGGGGCGATCAGGCGCGGGCGCCCAGGCGGCGCACACGGCAAATGGCGAAATCGCGCGCAGGCTTAGACCCATCTCCACGCGCGCTTGCCACGGTTGGGGTTCAGTACGCAGGATGCTTTTGGACGAGCTGTGCGAGGTTTCCACGCCGCCCGCCTCGATGATGGCGACAAGGGGATCGGCCGCGGCCCGCCGTCGGGCCGAACGGGGCGCGATCGTCATTGACCCGGCTCCTGGGGCGTCATCCACGCGGGTAAGTCAGGGCGCCAAGCTCGCCCGTCGGCAAGCGTGAGCGCCCCGTCTCCGAGCCGATCAAGCCGTAAGAGAGCCATGGCCCGCCCTACTCCTCCGGTGAGTACCGTCCCCGCGCGATGGTCGCCGACCAGCAGTTCCGTCCCGAACGGCGGCGTCGCGCCTTCGAAGTTGATCGGCGCCATGCGGTTTTTGATGATCCCTCGGCGTTTCATCCGCGAGGTGGTTTCCTGACCGATAAAACACCCCTTTTTGAAATCAATCCCCGCCAACAGGTCAAAATTGGCTTCAATCGGATAGGTCTTGTCAACACCCCAATCATGCGGCCCAGGCACGCCCAGCAAAAGCCGATGGGCGTCGTGGGCGGACTCGTCGGTCTCGGTTGCGTCGGCGGGCGGCGCGGCGTCGTAGCCGCGAAATCCGAGGCCCGGTAAGCGCGGGTCGGCGATCCAACCCAGCGGTGCGCCGACGGCGTCCCAAAGCGCATAGGCGGCCCGATCATCGGCGGTGATCTCGACCTTGGCGCGTAAACGATAGACCAGCAGCCGCTCAATGAGCGCGTCCCGCTGGTCGGCGCCGCAATCGATCAAGCCTTCGTCGTCTCGCCCGCCGACAAACAGGTCGAACAGCACACGGCCTTGCGGTGTCAAAAGCGCCGCGAAAGTCTCCTTACCAGGGGCGAGGCCCGCTACATCCTGCGTGATCAAACCTTGAAGAAAGTCGCGCCATTCAGGGCCCGCAAGCCTGACAACGGCGCGGCTGGGAAGGGGGGCGAAGCGAGACGGCAAGGTCATGACGCTAATGTGCCCCGCACGCCGCTGGAGCGCCAGGGGGCATAGCCCTATACAGGCGATCCATGGCGCCATCGCGATTCCCCATATTATTCATCACGGCGAGCAGGATCGGCGACGCCGTGCTGTCGTCGGGCCTGATTAAGGCTTTGATTGATGAAATTCCGACGGCGCGGTTCACGATCGTGGCGAGTCCGCTGACGGCGCCGCTATTTGCCCGCGTTCCCGGCCTCGATCAGCTGATCGTGATGGAAAAACGCCCTTTCGGCGCCCATTGGTACACGTTGTGGGAAACCGTCCGTCACCGTCGCTGGGGGTTGATTGTCGATTTGCGCGGATCGCGAATTTCGGGAATGTTGATGCGGCGTCGTCGCGCCGTGCATAGGTCCGGCGGCCCGGTCGTGCACAAGGTTGTCGAAGCGGCGGGGTTGTTGAAACTCGAGGCTTCGCCGCCTCCGCCGACTCTGTACGCGGACGAAGCCATCGAAGCCGAGGCGGTCGCCCTGACCCGTGGCGACGGCCCAATTTTGGCGATCGGGCCGGCGACCCATTGGGTCGGCAAAACGTGGCCCGTGGAACGCTACGCTCAGGTCGCCCGCGCGCTCCTCGGACCGGGCGGCGTTTTGCACGGCGGGCGGTTAATGATCTTAGGCGGCCCCGAAGACCGCGCGGTCGGCGCGGCGGTTCGCGGCGCGGTTCCGAAGGACAAGTTGATCGAATTGGTCGATAAGATCGACCTACTGACCGCTTTCGCCGCATTGAAATGGGCGCGGCTTTATGTCGGCGGAGATTCCGGACTGATGCACATTGCCGCCGCGGCGGGCGCCCCTACGCTAGGACTTTTCGGACCGTCCAACGAGGCGCTCTACGCGCCCTGGGGTCCTAAGGCGCGCGTCGTGCGCGGACCGCGTGGTTTTGAAGATATTCGCAGCCGCGACCCGCATCTAAACCACGCCGTCTGTCATATGATGGACCTTTCGGTTTCGCGGGTGGTGGCGGCCGCAAAAGAGCTGATTGCCGAAACCGCTTCGGGGGAGCGCGCTAATGCCTGAGACCTATGACTTTATCGTGCGGGGCGGCGAACTTGTCAGCCACGCCGGGCGCGGTTTCGCCGACATCGGCGTCAAGGCCGGCAAGTTCGCCGCCGTCGGCGACTTGGCGCACGCGTCGGCCGGCGAAGTCTTCGACGCCAAAGGGCTGACGATCTTGCCCGGCGTCATTGACAGCCAAGTGCATTTTCGTGAACCGGGCCTGGAATGGAAAGAAGATCTTGAGTCCGGCTCGCGCTCCGCCGTGCTCGGTGGCGTGACGGCGGTGTTTGAAATGCCCAACACTGAGCCGACCACGACGGACGCGGATGCTTTGGCCGACAAGCTAAAACGCGCGAACCACCGCATGCACTGCGACCACGCCTTTTATGTCGGAGGGACGCACGACAACGCCGCGTATTTAGGCGAACTGGAACGTCTGCCCGGCTGTTGCGGTGTGAAGGTGTTTATGGGAGCCTCGACCGGGACGCTGTTGGTGCCTGACGACGCGGGCGTCGCCGACATCCTGCGCCATATCAATCGTCGCGGGACATTTCACTCCGAGGACGAATACCGCTTGGCGGAACGTCGTCCGCTGGCGCGAAGCGGCGACTGGACCAGCCATCCCGAGGTCCGTGACGCCGAATCGGCCATTCGCTCGACGCGTCGCCTTGTCGGTCTCGCCAAGGCGCTCGGCAAACGCATTCACGTTTTGCACGTCACCACCGCCGACGAGATTGCTTTTCTGGCCGACCACAAAGACGTCGCCAGCGTCGAGCTTACGCCGCAGCATCTGACCCTGACGGCCCCGCAAGACTATGAGCGTCTGCAGGGTTTCGCCCAGATGAATCCACCGATCCGTGACGCGGCGCATCAGGCGGCGCTTTGGCGGGGCATAGCCATGGGTGTGGCCGACGTGCTCGGCTCCGATCACGCACCCCACACGCGTGAGGAAAAGGCTCGCCCCTATCCGGCCTCACCCTCCGGCATGCCGGGGGTGCAAACCCTGCTGCCGGTCATGCTGACGCATGTCGCGCAAGGACGCCTCACGCTGGAACGTCTCGTCGACCTCACCAGTCATGGTCCGCAACGCATCTTCGGTTTGGCCGACAAGGGTCGAGTCGCCGAAGGATATGACGCCGATCTGACGATCGTTGATCTAAGCGCCCGTTACAGACTAAGTCATGCCGATATGGCGAGCCGCTGCGGTTGGACGCCCTTCGATGGATTTCAAGCGCGGGGCCGGCCGATTGCGACGATCATTCGTGGGAGATTGGTGATGAACCAAGGCGAACTTGTTGCGCCAAGTTTGGGCGAGCCGGTTCGGTTTCTCGAAACCCTGGCGGCGTAAACCGCGTGTATCGCCGGCGTTCATGGCGATAAGCGTCAGCCCCGTCCGCCAGAGGCCTCGCGCGCGGCCTGTTTACCGCGCGCGTTTGTTTTTGATTTAGCGGCAGCGAGCGCTGCTGCGGTCGATGGCATTGCCGGCGATAGCGCCCCCGCCGGCTCCCAGCACGGTGCCGAACGTTTTGGAGCCGCCTGGCGCGATGATGTCGCCGAGCACGCCGCCAGCAAGGGCCCCGACGATCAAGCCGGTCGTGCCGTCACTGCGACGGCAGTAATAGCGCCCGTCATTGCCGCGGTAGAGGCGGTCATTCTCGGCCATTTGCCGCTCTTGATAGCGCGGATCGTCGCGATAATACCGCGCCGCGTCATAGCCGCCGTAGCTGGGATCGGGGTGATCGTAGTCGTAGCTGCTAAAAGATTGCCCACCTTGATCGGTTCCGTCGCTCATACAGCCCGAGAGGGCTCCGGCGACGAGCAGCAGGCCCAAAAAAGTCGTGCGCATAGGTATTTCCTCGTTGTCGGCGGCGCGATGAGGGCGCGGCTCCAGAAATTTTATCATGCGCGGGCGAGAATTCCGCGCAAGGTTCGGAAACTACCTATCAAGAGGGCCACACGACGCCCCTTGATCATCGCCTCGTCGCCCGCGCAGATAAGGCATGATCGGCGAATCGCTGCCGCGGCCCCCACTTGACCTCGCGACCGAAGCGGATACCGCGCGGCTCGGCGGCATCCTCGCGCCGGCGCTGCGGCAAGGTGAGGCAATCTGCTTGTCCGGCCCTCTTGGGGCAGGAAAGTCGGTTTTGGCGCGAGCGGTGATTCGCGCGCTCAACCCTCAAGAGCGTGATATTCCAAGCCCTACATATACGTTGATGCAATTATACGACGGGCCGTATTTTCCCATCGCACACTTTGATCTTTATCGCCTGACCGACGCCGATGAAGCCTTCGAGATTGGGCTGCAGGAAGCGTTGCAGCAGGGAGCGGTGGTGATCGAGTGGCCCGAACGCCTCGGCGACCAACAGCCGCGTGATCGGCTTGAGGTTGTGATGTCCATGCACGGCGACGGCCGTCGGGCCGTGCTGACGCCGCGCGGCGCGTGGGAGGATAGAGCTCTTGAGTTTTGAGCGCGAAATTCTGAAGCGCGATTTTTTAAGGACGGCCGGCCTAGCCGACGCGCGGCGCGACGCCATGCAGGGCGACGCCTCGACGCGGGCTTACGAACGACTGTTCCGCGCCGACGGCGCAAGCCTAATTTTGATGGATCAATCGCCATCCGTCGAGACCCAACCTTGTCCGCCTGGGGCGACGGACAGGGAGCGAGAGGCGCTCGGCTATAACGCCTGTGCGCGGTTGGCGGCCGGACGGGTGGACGCCTTCGTAGCCTGCGCCGGTTACCTTCGGGCTTGCGGACTGTCCGCGCCCGGCGTGATCGCCAGCGATCCGCGGGCGGGATTTGCGGTGTTGGAGGACCTGGGCGATGATCTCTATGCACGCCTCATTGAACGCGGAGCGGACGAGACGCCCTTATACGAAGCCGCGACGGACGTTCTCGTGGCGATGCACGAGCAAACGCCGCCGGATATTCTAACTGCCGAGGGCGCGTCATGGCCGTTGTTGACCTACGACGTTCTGGCCTTGCGCACCGCGACGGACATTTTCGTCGAGTGGCTGCCAAAATATAGTCGCGCCCTAGACTTTTCATCGGGCGCCATTGCCGATTGGCAGGACTTGTGGGCCCCGATACACCGGTGGGCGGCGGAGGAGGCGAGGGTGTTCTGCCACCGCGACTATCATGCCGAAAACCTGATCTGGTTGCCCGACCGCGCCGGGACCCTCCGTGTCGGATTGCTGGATTTCCAAGACGCGGTGCGCGCCCATCCAGCGTGGGATTTGTCGATGTTGCTGCACGACGCGCGACGCGCCGTGTCGCCAGAGCGCGAGGCGGCGGTGCTGGCGCGCTATCTTATGCGACGCCCGGATATTGACGAGGGGCAATTCATGGCTGATTTCCATGCTTTGGGGGCCGCCAATATCGTGAGAATAATCGGCATCTTCGCGCGTCTGGTGGCGCGCGACGGCAAGCCGCGCTATCGTGCCTTCATGCCCCGGCTTTGGCGTTACCTGGATCGCTGCCTAATCGATCCCGCGCCGCCGGGCTTGCGCGATTGGATGTCGCGCCATGTTCCGCCGGAGGCGCGGGCGTGACCGCGCGGGGCGTTTTCGCGCCGACGACCGCCATGGTTCTAGCGGCCGGCCTTGGCACCCGGATGCGTCCGCTGACGGACGATCGGCCGAAAGCGCTGGTAACACTCGCCGGAAAAACCCTCATTGACCATATGCTTGATCGCTTGGTCGAGGTTGGCGTGCGACGCGCCGTGGTCAATGTGCACGCCTTCGCCGATCGGTTGGAAGCTCACCTCGCGGGCCGCGACGACTTGGAGATCGTCATCTCCGACGAGCGCGCCGAACTACTGGAAACCGGAGGGGGGCTGAAAAAGGCGCTGGCTTTGCTGGGAGACGGCCCGATTTTGGTTTGCAATACCGATTCCGTATGGACCGATGATCAAGCGATCGCCCGTCTAATCGCGGCCTGGGACCCGATTCGAATGGACGATTTGTTGATGACGATACCGCTTGAACAGACGCTCGGTTTCGATGGGCCGGGGGATTTCCACCGTGACGCGGCCGGCCGCTTGACCCACCGCGGCAACGCTGCAACCGCGCCCCTGGCTTACATGGGCCTGCATATGATCAGTCCACAGACGATTGCTCATTGGCCGGCGGAGCGCCACGGCGTTTTTGGCCATTGGCTAACAATGGCGGAACGTGGGAGGTTGCAGGGCGTCGTGACGGCAGGCGAGTGGATGCATGTGGGCGATCCGTCGGCGCGGGACGCCGCGGAAATTAAACTGCGAGAACGGACGTCGCGCCCGCCCCGCCAAACTCCTGCATGATGTCCTTTCTCGCGCAGACGACGCCGCGCTGGTTCACGATCCCGCCGCACCGACCGTTTCTTGAGGATTTGGCGCGCGGGCTATGGCGGGACCTGGCGCCGGGCGGCCCGGACGCCTTGGCGCAGGCGGTGATCTTGATCCCGACGCGGCGAGCGGCGCGCGGTTTGGCGGAGGCCTTTCTCGCGGTCTCTGGGGCGAAAGCGATGATTCTCCCGCAGCTACGCGCCTTAGGTGATCTGGAGGAGGGCGAACCGCCGTTCGAGGTCGGCGATTTGGCCCTTGATCTGCCGCCCGCGATCAGCGCGGGACGCCGTCGGTTCGAATTGGCCGGATTGGTGGTGCAACATGGCGGCATTCTGGAGCGTCGCATCGATGCCACGGCGGCGCTGGAGATGGCCGATGCTTTGGCTGGTTTCCTGGACACCTGCCAGATCGAAGAGAGAACCGATCCCGCGGGCGTCGCCGGTTTGGTCGAGCACGAATTGGCGCGTCATTGGCAGATGACGGCGGATTTCCTCGGCATAGCGCTCTCGGCATGGCCGGCTCGCCTCCAGTCGCTCGGGATGATGGATATTGCCGCCCGCCGGGTCGCTTTGATGCGTCGGTTAGCCACGCGGTGGCGCGATAATCCATCTTCGCAGGTGATTGTCGCTGCCGGATCGACCGGGTCGGCTCCCGCCGCTGCCGATCTTTTGGCCGCCATCGCCGCCTCGCCGCGCGGTTGTGTGGTTTTACCCGGGCTGGACTTGTCGCTGGCTCAGTCGGCATGGGAGCATGTCGGCGACCAGCATCCGCAGGGCGCCATGCGTCGCTTGATTGAAGGCGCTGGTCTGATGCGCGAGGATGTCAAGGATTGGGACCCGTTGATGGAGGCCACGGGACGCCCACGCCGCCGCGTTATCAACGAAGCCCTGCGCCCCCCCGAAGACACCGCTGACTGGTTGCAACAAATCGATGATTTGCGGCGTGAGCGGGAGACCCCGGACGCCGACCCCATAGCCGAGGGTCTCCTGGGTCTCACCGTGGCTACCGCGCGCAGCGAGGAAGAAGCCGCGACGATT
>JANXWN010000205.1 GCA_025351125.1 Caulobacteraceae bacterium
AGAGGTTCGAGTCCTCTACGAGACGCCAATAAACGAACTGTCCAGCCCGGACAGATCGGTGACGGATTGTACCTAAGACATGGGTAACAACCTCGGGCCGAACGGGTTGTCGAGAGGTTGCAAGGGAAGGAGCGACGCGAACGGCCGAGCGATCGTTCACGGCTATGACGGGCCACGCGGGATGATGGCGCACTGAGGATCAGAACTTAGGCCACGAAGCCGTCCTCAATCACCACCGCGTTCAACGCCCGTAGCGGTGACGAAGGCTCCGATCCCCCGCTCCGCCAGAATTTCTCCGATCGGCATGGAGATCGAGCAACGAAAACCCTCAGGATCGAAATGCAGGTGCGCCGTTCCTTCCAGTTCTCTCTTGACGCTGAACTCGATCAGTTTGGAACCAAAGCCGAAGCGCGTGGGAGGCGTCACTGCGGGGCCATTTTCCTCCCGCCACTCGATCATCAGCGCATGGGCCGCGCCCGCGTCAGCCGCGACTGACCAATTGACGTGGACAATCCCACCCTGCGCCGACAAAGCCCCATACTTCAGCGCATTTGTGGTGAGTTCGTGTAAGACCAAACTGAGCGGCACAACTTGGCTAGCGGGGAGACTGACCGACGGGCCTTGGCAAATGAAAGCGGAGTCCGCCAGTTTCGCGACCTCTTGGACGATCTCCGCGAAATCGGCCTTGGAGCGACCTGATAGCCAGAAATCCTGTGCATCCATCAAAGCCTTAAACCGGTAAAGGAATGCATCTCGATATTCGATCGCCGAACGACCCTCTACCCCGGTTTGCGTCGCGATCGCGAGCACCGTGCCCAGCAGATTGCCCATTCGGTGCCGGCCTTCTGAAAGCAACATATCCTTCTGTGCTTCGGCTCGCCGCTGTTTGGTGATGTCCTCAAACACAAGCAACATGCAAGTGCTGTTGCTATCGGGATGGACCATCCTTCGCGCGCTTACCAGCATGGTCCGAACGCCAACCGCGGGAAAATCGTGGGTAACTTCGTATCCAATGATGGCGGTGCTTCTTGGGACAACCTCGGCAAGAAGCGTGCGAAGCGCCGGAATGTCCCATTGGCCGCTGCCCAGGCTGAACAGAGGGTGCCCGATGGTCGCGTCCTTGGTGACTTTGAAGGTCTCGAAGAACGACAAATTTCCCGACAGGACGTTATAGCTTTGGTCGAGCACCAGCAGCGGGTCGTCCAACGTATCGACGACGCCCTGTGACTGGACGTGGCCCGTTCGGAGCAAGCGGTAGAGGTCTTCTAGATCCATTTCCGAATGCCTTCCTCGCATGCAACGAACGCCTGTGAAGCACGGCTCCCTTAACATGCACAATTCCAGCGCATTACCAACCGCGTTCTGCGATTCCACGGAAGTCGCTCAAGAGTTTTCCGACGCCCCCCCCCACGTCTAAGGACCTTGTTGAGAAATAGGCCTTCGCGAATGATCATCGTGAGCGCCTATCAGGTTGCCACGATCGCGGTACAAGTCTCCCGTTTCGTCCGGTTAGTCCGCCAAGGCAACTGGATCCCGATCCACGTTCGGGAAACCGGCCCGCGTTTTTAAAGCGGGGCGTCGTCGGTGATGCGGACGACGGTTTTTCCAAAATTGCGCCCTTCAAGCATATCGATCATGGCGCGTCCGGCGTTTTCCAAACCCGTCACCACATATTCCCGGGTCTTGAACCGACCTTCCCGGATCATCCCGCCGACCTCTTGCAGAAATGCCGGACGCAAATCCCAATAGTCGGCCACCATCAGGCCCTTGACGACCAGGCGACCAAGGGCGATCGTCCGCAGAAGGTTAGGGCTTAAGTCCGGACCGGGTGGCGGCGCGTCGTCGTTATAGCCCGACACCAAGCCGCAAATGATCACGCGCCCGTAGGCCTTCATGTTTTGCAGGGCCGCCCAAAACACCTCGCCTCCGGCGTTCTCGAAATTCACATCAATTCCGCCGGGACAGGCGGCGGCGACCTGACCGAGAAAATCGGGCGCCGTACGGTCGAGACAGGCGTCGTAACCCAGTTCGTCGACGGCATATCGGCATTTTTCGGCCGAACTGCTGACGCCGACCACCCGGCAGCCTTGGAGTTTTGCCAACTGGCCGGCCACGGCCCCGACGCCGCCGAGCGCGGCCGACACGAACACCGTCTCGCCGAGCTTGGCGTCGGCCAGCTTGCGCATACCCGCATAGGCGGTCAACCCGGGCATGCCTAGCGAGCCCAGATGCGCCGACAGCGGCGCAAGGCTCAAGTCCACCGCTCGCAGGGCATCGCCGTGGAGAGCGCAATAGTCCTGCCAACCGCCGAAACCCGCGACATAGTCGCCCTCGCGAATCTTGGCGTGGCGCGAGCGAACCACCTGGAGAACCGCCTCGCCCGGTATCGGCGCACCGAGCGGCGTGGTCGGTGCATAGCCAATCGACATGCTGGGGCTGATATGAACGCGGATGTAAGGATCGACGGTGAGGTAAATCGCCCGACACAGCACCTCGCCGTCGGCGATCTCCGGAATCGCCGATTCAATGACCGCGAAGTCATCCTCGCGCGGCACGCCATCGGGATAGCGGCGCAGAGTCATCTGACGATTGACGGCGTTCACGGCGCTCATTGCGGCGGCAATCTGACGGCGGCCGTACCTTGCAGAGGGTAATCGTCCGGCCCGCGATCAAGCCAGACTCGGCAATCGGCGAACTTCTGCCCGCCCGCGGCGCGTAGCCCGGTCACCTCACCCCGCGCGATGATGCGATCGCCGTCAAGGACAGCCTTGGGAAAGGTCATGATCAACCGCGTGATCGAGCCGGGCCCGGCCCAGGCATGCAGCATATTGACCATATAGCTAAGCCCAAGCGGCCCTTGGTTGATGGTGCGTTGGCCAAATCCGATCGCGTCGCAGGCGTCGCGGTCCCAGTGAACGGGGTTGGGATCGCGCAAGATCGCGGCCATGGTGCGCATGCGCTCGGGACGTACGCTTTCCATCAGCCACCCAGGGATTTCATCGCCGACTTCAATCTTCATAGCGATTGCCTCCCGTCCATGGCGCCACGCAACGGTGGTGCGCGTCACTTTAAAATCTTTATCGAGAACCGGCGTGGCGATGTCAAAACCAAAATGCGTTTCGCCTTCTTGTGTCGGCCGACCGCCAACAGGCGCGGCAATTTCTCGCTTTGACGCAGGACGTTAGCGTTATAAGGCCAAGCCATAGGCCGTATCCGGGAGCGAAAACATGGGACGTGTTCAAGGTAAAATCGCGATTGTCACCGGCGCGGCATCAGATCCGGGGCTCGGCCGCGCCACCGCCATGGCCTTGGCGCGCGAGGGCGCCAAACTGATCGTGACCGATGTCGATCTGCCTGGCGCGGAACGTTGCGCACAAGCGATTCGAGACGCCGGCGGAGAAGCCACCGCGTTGCATCAGGACGTCACCAGCGAGGAGGGATGGAAACAGCTCCTCGACCACGTCATCGCCGTCCACGGGCGCCTCGATGTATTGGTCAACAACGCCGGCATCGCCGTGCTGAAACCCCTCGACGATCTCTCTTTGAGTGACTGGAACCGTCAGATCGACGTCAACCTGACCAGCGTGTTTCTTGGATGCAAATACGCCGCGCGGGCGATGCGCGCGTCGGGTGGAGGCTCGATTGTCAACCTGTCGTCGGTGGCCGGCTTGATCGGCCTTGCGACCTGCGTCGCCTATGGCGCGGCCAAGGGCGGCGTGCGAATTATGAGCAAGGCGTTGGCCGCCGAATTGGGCAAGGACAATATTCGCTGCAATTCAGTTCACCCGGGGGTCATTTGGACCAACATGCAGGCGGCGGCGGGAAATGGATCGCGAGCCACCGCCGACAACTTGGCGGACGGCCTTCCGCTGGGTCGGGTGGGGGAACCGGATGATATCGCCAACTGCATTTTGTATCTCTCCTCGGACGAGGCCAATTACGTCACCGGGGCGGAATTCACCGTCGACGCCGGCATGACCGCCGTTTGACCACGCTAATCGCGCGTCGTCGGCGAAGGCGGTGCGTCCTGCAATCGTAGGAAAAATCGATACATGTTATTTGAACGTCCGCCCGCCCCTCGGGGGTTGCCGCTCGCACCCGTAACGGCAAATTGTCGAAATGCTCAGCAACGCGTTGTTACGAGGCGGCAACCGCCAATTCGATGGCCTGGGTTAGAGCGGCTTCGTCGAACGGTTTTTGCACGACCACCGAATCGGGCATTCGCCGCCTGACCACCGCCGCATCACCGCTCGTGAACAAGTGAGAGACCGGGCGCGCTCGCGTGATGGTGTTCACGGCGTCAATACCGCTGCCGCGGCCCAAATTGGCGTCAACGATTAAAAGATCGGGCCGAGTAAGCGCCGCGGCCCTGATCGCGGCGTCTTCAGTGGCGGCGACCGCACAAATGTCGTGGCCCATGCCGACCAACATCTCGCCGAGCAATTCGCTGACCACGGCGTCGTCCTCCACCAACAATATACGCAAAACTCCTGCTCCCAACTCGCGCTCCGCGCCCCCTTCGTTGTTCCACCGGTCGATTTGCGGAACCGGTACGACCTTCAGGGCCGGCGGCAAGGGAATCGGAGCCTGGCTCTGGCCAGCGACGAACAGGGCGGAGCTTTGGCTTTGAAGGTGCATATGACTATTGTAGGAGTTGGGCGTTACGACCAACAGTATCGGAAACTACGCAGATCGCCGCGCTGTTCCCATCCGCCGCGCCTTTCTGGTGGCTTGCGAAGCGGAACATTCGTCACCGCGTCGCGTTCAAACGTTTTCTTACAAGGACACACGCTTGAAAGGTTCTGCCTCGATGTCCGACAGCGTGTCGCGCCAGGCCGCCGCGACGGTCGCGACGCGCGCGACGCCGGATCAACAGCCATCGGTCGGTTTGTGTGTCGTCGGCATCGGCTCCTCCGCCGGCGGGCTCGAGGCCTGCCGTAAACTCCTCGGGAAGCTGCCGGCCGATACTGGCATGGCCTATATTCTGATCCAGCACTTGGACCCGACTCACGAAAGCCTGATGGTTCCGTTATTGGCGAACCATTGCAAATTGACGGTGGCGTGGGCCGTCGATGGGGCGCCAATTGCGCCCGACCATCTCTATGTCATATCCCCCGGAACCTATTTGGCCATCGCCGACGGCGCCCTGCAGGTCTCCGCGCCGCACGCGCATCACGGCGCGCGCCTGCCGTTCGATTTTTTGTTGCATTCGCTGGCCAAAAACTACGGCGCGCGAGCCGTCGGCGTCGTGCTGTCCGGCACCGGTTCGGACGGCGCGCTTGGACTTGCTGACATCAAAGCCCAGGGCGGATTGGTCATTGCGCAAGACCCTCGCGAGGCCGCCTTCGGCGGCATGCCCCGTAGCGCGATCGACGCGGGCGTGGTCGATGCGGTGCTGCCGGTCGAGAAAATCCCGGACGCTCTGCAGAGGTTCAACGCGCGCATTCCGCGCGTCCCCGCTGTCCCGTCGATCGATTTTTTGCCGCAAATTATCGACTTGCTGCGCAGCAAGACTCCGCACGATTTTACGCGTTACAAAACCGGCACGCTTCGTCGCCGCATCGAGCGACGGATGGCGCTGACGCCGAAAAAAATCGGTCGCCTCGAA
>JANXWN010000210.1 GCA_025351125.1 Caulobacteraceae bacterium
CCCGAATCGCGCAGGGCCCGGAACTTGGTCACCGGTGATTGCTCTTGCGTCCACGTGCGGGCGGCGTCACGCAGCAGCGTCTGTTCTTCGGTCAGTACGGCCATGGTTTTGTTTCTCGTCGAGTCTCAAACAGCTTTCGGATCGGGCAATCCGAGCACCCGTTTAGCGACGACATTGATGTTTATTTCCGACGTTCCGCCCTCGATCGAATTGCCTTTCGAGCGCAGCCAGCCGCGGGTCATAATTTTCTCGGCGGCGTCAAAACCGTCGCCCTCCCAACCCAATCCCTGATAACCAAGGGCCTCGACCATCAGCTCGGAACGCTGTTGCGCCAAGGTCGCGGCGGCGTATTTGATGATCGAGGTCGCCGCGCTGGGGCCGGCCCCGGCGTTGGAGCGCGCTTCGGACGCCACCCGCGACAGCGTCAGATTGAACGCTTGAAAATCCATCTTGTTCTGCGTGATGCGGCCGCGAAGATCGCTGTCCGCCAAGGCGCCCGAGGTATCGACGCCGATGTAGTCCTTGGCCAGTTGACCCAGATCGCCCGCCGCGCCGCCGGCCCCGCCGCCGCCGCCAAAGCCGCCGGAAATGTTCTGGCGCTCGTATTGCAACAGACGTTTGGCGATCTCCCAGCCGCCGCCCACGCGCCCGACCAGATTATCCTTGGGGACCTTCAAATCGGTGAAGAAGGTTTCGCAAAACGGCGAGTCGCCGGAGATCAGCTTGATCGGTCGCGTCTCGATGCCCGGCGACGCCATATCGATCAGGATAAAGCTGATGCCTTCGTGTTTCTTGGACGTGTCGGTTCGCACCAGGCAGAAACACCAATCGGCCTTATTGGCGTAGGAGGTCCAGATCTTTTGGCCGTTGATCAACCAATGATCGCCCTTGTCCTCGCACTTGGTCTGGAGCGACGCTAAATCCGAACCCGCGCCCGGCTCGGAATAGCCCTGACACCAGCGAATCTCGCCATTGATGATCTTGGGCAAATGCTCGCGTTTTTGGGCCTCGGTCGCGTATTCCAACAGCACCGGTCCCAGCATCCACACGCCAAAAGAGGCGAGGGGCCCGCGATAATGGCCCGCGCTCAACGCCCGCTCGAACGTGCGCGCCTGCTCGGGTGTCAATCCGCCGCCGCCGTAGGCCGTCGGCCAGGTGGGCGCCGTCCAGCCCTTGGCCGCCACCCGGCGCATCCAGACGATCTGCGGATCATCGCTACCGACGAACGCGCGCCCGCCCCATTGCGCTTCGGGATCGACCTTCGCATCGCGCGCCCGCAGCTGCGGCGGATAATTTTCCGCCAACCACGCCCGCGTCTGCGACGCGAAGGTGTCCGTTTCCGTTCCGCCGGAGTCCGCCATCGTCTAGCCTCTCGTCAGTAATTGGCGATCACTTTAACCACCTCGCCGCGCCCCGCAAGAGCGCCGCGGCGGCTGCAAGTCGGCCCCCTACCGCTCGGCTGACGCCGAGTCGCTTCCCCCGGAAGGGGAAGAGAAGCGAGTTCGGGGCCACGGCGGCCGGCGCGGTTTGCGGATATCGCGGAATGCGGCGAGGTCGGGTATAGGGAGCCATGCAGTGGCTGCGTGACATGCGACCGACCCTCCTGGCGGGAGGACCCAACCTATTTGCCGTGATGATCGCGGCGGCGGGGGTGATGTTGCTGGCGTCCGGCGCGACGCCGTCCGACCCGTCGCGCTTTATGTGGCTGGCCGAACACGCGCCGATTATTCTCATTGAGATCAGTCATTTTCTATCCAGTATTCTAGGTATAATATTGATATTGCTAGCTTTTGGATTGTCTCGTCGCCTCGACGGCGCGTGGTGGGCGACCCTAACGGTTTTGGCCGCGGCCGCTTTCTTGGCGCTCTTCAAGGGTTTCAATTGGGAAGAATCGCTCATTCTACTTGCCTTGATGGCGGTGCTTGTCCCCAGCCGCGCCGCCTTTCCGCGTCAAGCCCGCCTGCTGCAAATGGAGATCGCGCCCGGCTGGCTGCTGTCGGCTCTGGCGGCGGTCGGGGGGGCGGGCCTCGCCGGCTGGTGGTCGTTCCAGCATCTCGATTACGGCGACGTGTCGGTGATCAAGGTGATGGGGGATCACGATGTGGAGTGGGCGATCCAATCCTCGGTCGGCGCGGCGATCCTTTTGTTGGGCGTCGGCATTTGGCGGCTGCTGGCCACGCCGGCGACGCCGCCGGTGGTCGGCGAAACCGATCCGGATTTTCCGCGTGTACGGGCCATTTTGGCCGCTGCGGCCGACGCGGAGCCGGCGGCCAATCTCGCTTTGCGTGGAGACAAGCGGTTCTTGTTTTCGCAGTCGGGCGAGACATTTTTGATGTTCGGCGTGCGCGGTCGCTCCTGGATCGCCCTGGGCGGACCGGTCGGACGGCGCGACGAGCGGCTGGAATTACTGTGGCGGTTTCGCGAACTGGCCGATGCCCACGCCGCGCGACTGGGCGTTTACGGCGTCGGGCCCGAAGATCTGCCCGATCTGGTGGAACTGGGCTTTTCGATCCAAAAAGTTGGAGAATCGGCGGCCGTGCCGCTGGACAGCTTCTCGCTGGAGGGCCGCCGACGCGGCAATCTTCGCCGCAGTTGGCGTAAAACCGGCGAGGAGGGCGCGGTGTTTGAAGTAGTCGAGCCGGGCATCTGCTCGACCTTGTTTAATGAAATGCGGCACGTTTCCGATCAGTGGCTGGCGCACCACGCAGGGGGCGAGAAGAGTTTTTCGCTAGGCGGGTTCGAACCGGCCTATGTCGCCAATTTTCCCGCCGCCGTCGTTCGGGTGGGCGACCACGTTTTGGCCTTCGCCACCTTGTGGACCACGCCGGGGCAGACCGCCTTTTCGATCGATCTGATGCGTTATGCCGACGACGCACCCAAGGACGTGATGGACTTTCTTTTCGTCGAACTTCTGCACTGGGGGCGCGAGCAAGGCTATGTTGCTTTCGAGTTCGGCATGGCGCCGCTGGCCGGCCTCGACGACCGCCCGCTGGCGCCGCTGATGTCACGCGTCGGACGGCTGATGTTCGAGCGGGGAGAGGATATCTACAATTTCCGCGGCGTGCACCGGTATAAAGATAAATACGACCCGGTTTGGCAACCGCGCTACATCGCCGCGCCAAATAAGTGGACCATCCCCATGCTGATGGCCGATGTTGGCTTCCTAAGCTCCGGCGGCCTCGGCGGCGTCAAGGTTCTTGGCCGCCGCTCCCGCCGCGCCGTCGTGGAACCGAAATTATAGATTTCGCCTTCCCTTTGTTCCGCCCAAAGGCGCCAGACTTTAGACCGCCTAGCGGTTCTGAATCTTTCTCTGCCCCATGGCTTGGGGGAAGTGGATCGCGCTCTCTCGCGCGAGACGAAGGGGGCGCCCGCCGCGCGGTCTTCGGTGCAGCGGCTCCCCTACCGCTCGGCTAACGCCGAGTCGCTTCCCCCGGAAGGGAAGAGAAGCGAGTTCCCGACACGGTGAATTCCACCGGCACGCTTTTGATGGCGGTGACGAAGTTATTGGGCGCGTATTCCGTCGGTCCCGACTGGCGGATATCGGGGAAGCGCGCGAGCATTTGGCTATAAACCGCCTCCAGTTGGATTTGCGCGACGCGTTTGCCGATACAGGTATGTGGGCCGTAACCGAATGCGACATGTTTTTCGGCGTTGGCGCGCTCGACGTCGAGGCGGTCGGGATCGGCGAACACCGCCTCGTCACGGTTGGCGGCGCCAAAATACATCACCACCTTTTCCCCTTCGGCGATCTCCTGACCGGCGATCTCGACGTCGCGCGTGGCGGTGCGCCGCATATAGGTGACCGGACTGATCATGCGAATGAACTCGTTGACCGCGCCAGTCATGAGGGCGGGCTTGGCGATCAGCTTAGCCTTTTGATCCGGAAAATCGCTCAACAGGCCTATCGTGCCGCTGATGGTGTTGCGGGTCGTGTCATTGCCGGCGAACACAATCAGCAGCCACGAGCCGTCCAGATATTCGTCGGCCAGAAATTCGCCATCCAGCTGCGCCCGCGCGATGGCGCTCATCAGGTCGGCCTTGGGATCCTCCCGCCGGGCCCGCAGCATGTGCCGACCGTAATCGAACATCTCGTCGACGGCGGCGTTGAACGCTTCGAGAAACAGTTTCGCTTCGGGCGGCAGGTCGCTCATCGCCTCGGCGGTTCCCCGCGCGTCGCCGGCCCGTTCGGCGACGAAGGAATTGGCCATCTCCAGATAGTGCATCCAGGTGAGGAATTTGGGCCGATCCTCCCGTGGCACGCCGAGGATTTCGCAAAGCGTAAAGAGCGGCAATTGCGCCGACAAATTCGGCACCAGATCGCAATGTCCCAGTGGCGCCATCGCATCCAACAAGCGCTTCACTTCGCCCGCGATGCGATCTTCCAGCCCACGCAGGTACGACGGCGTGAAATACGGCATGTGCTCGCGCCGCAATTGCATGTGCGTGGGCGCATCCATCGCGATCATATTGTCGAGCGAGGCGCGGGCGAGCTGTTGCTCGGACCGCTCGTGATGCAACAAATGTCCGCCGCGCTGAGTCGAAAATGTTTCGGGGTCGCTGTTGACCCGCATCACGTCGGCGTAGCGGGTGATCGACCAAAAGCCGGGACGATCGCCCGGTTCGTCGTTCCAAGCGACCGGCGAATTGGCCCGCAAAGCGGCGTAAGCGTCCAGCGGCGGCCCGGCCTTGAACACGTCCGGGTTGAACAGCGCCACGCCGCTGGGCGGATAGCGCCGCGCCCGCGCCGGGCCCTTGGCCGCCCCGACCTCGATGGTGTCGCTGATCAATTGCACGGCGCGTCTCCTCGGCGTTCTGGTTCTCGTCGCCTTTAAAGCCTTGACCTAAAGCAAGGCAACCTGAGCGTCGCCCCCCAACAAGCCTCGTCCCCCGTTTACCAAATCACCGCGCCGTGCGCATCTACCCGCCACGACTGGATGGAGGGTTTTTTTCGCATGTCGACGCCTGAGCCGACCGCCGCGCCGACGCAGCTTCTGCGGGTGCTCGGGATCGTGTTCGGCTTGTCGGTGGTCGTCGGCGGCGTAATCGGTTCAGGGATCATGCGCGCGCCTGGCGTGGTCGCCAAGGGTCTGACCAGCGAGCCGGTGATCCTGGGCGCCTGGTTGCTCGGCGGCGGCGTGGCCATGTTGGCCGCCATGCCGCTGGTCGAGGCCGGCAGTTCGGTGCCGCGCGCCGGCGGCACCTACGCTATCGCCGAACGCGCTTTTGGTCCCTTGGTGGGGTTTTTCACCGGTTGGCTCAGTTGGCTGCAGTTCACCGCCTCCAACGCCTTTATCGCTGTGGTGTTTGGCGAATATGTCCATCGATTGGGCTTGGCTCAGGGCGTATCGACCGCCGTTCTGGCGTGCGGCTTGATTGTCGTCGTGTCCGGCGTCAATGCGTTGGGGACCCGCGCCAGCGGCGCCTCGCAAAGTCTGGCCAGCGCCGCCAAAGGCGCTGCTTTTCTGGCCCTCGTCGGCGTGCTGATGGCCTCGCCGCGCGCGCCGGTCGCCCTGTCGGAGCCGGTCCATCCCGCTTTGTTCGGCGCCGCGGCGGCCGGCGCGGTGGTGATGGCCATCCGGGTGATCTATCAGACCTACGCCGGTTGGGACGCCGCCATCTATTTTTCCGAAGAAGTCCAGCGGCCCGACCGCAATGTCGCCCGCGCGACGTTCTGGGGCATCGGCTTGGTGACGATTTTGTATCTTCTGGTTAATATCGCGGTGATGCACGTCTTGCCGATTTCGGCGATCGCCGGATCGGCCCTGGCGGTGGGAGACGCCGCCAAGATCTCTCTGGGTCTGGTCGGTAATACGGTGATTACCGCGATCGGCCTGCTTTCCTTGGCGGCGATCGTCAACCTGCAGATCATGGCCGCCTCGCGCATTACCTGGCGTATGGCGCGCGACGGTGTATTGCCGCCCTGGCTGGCCGCCGTCGCACGCTCCGGCGCGCCGCGGCGCAGCGTCGCCCTGGTCAGCGCCGTCTCGCTCGGTTTTGCTTTGATCGGCAATTACGAAACCATCGTAAAAATCTATGCGCCGTGGAGCATCGGCGCGATCATGATGGTGTGTTTGGCGGCGATCCGGCTGCGCATCGCCGAACCGGACCTGCCGCGACCGTGGAAAATGCCGTTGTTCCCGTGGATCGCCATCGGCGCCGCGCTGGTGCAAGCCGGCCTGATCGGCGTGGTGGTGTGGGATGACCCCCTATTCGGCTTTTGGTCTCTGCTGGTCGCCTTGGCGCCTCTGCCGATCTATTGCCTGTTCGCGAAGACCTGGCTCAGACAAGCCAAGGCCTTGGACGCCTAACAGCGAACGGTGCCGCGCCCGACCACATGACCGGCCACCGCCCCGGCCCCGGCGCCCAAAAGCACATTGCCCAGCTTGCCGCCGCCCAACGCGCCACCCAGCACGCCGCCGCCGACCGCGCCGATCGCCGTTCCGTTATTGCCGTGCGCCCGCTTCGCCGCCCCGCACGTGCGACCGTCACCGCGATAGCCGTATTGCGCGTAGGCGTGCCGGCGATGATGGCGACCGTAATCATATTGCCGACCATCGCGCCCGTCCCGATAATCCTGCGCCGACGCCAGGGTCGGAAGCGCCAAAACGGCGACGGCGAGGATGTTGCGAGCAGCGGTAAGATACGGGGGCATGAGATTTCCAATGGATGACAGCCTTTAAACCCCTGCAAGAGGTTAGAGTTCCGCTGGGGGGCGGTGGAGATTACCTCACTTTGTAATTTGAGGCTTTCAGTTTCGAGGGTTGCCGCGCGAGTGCGACACGACTGCGTTTTTTCTACGCCCCGGCCCCGACTTCGCGCCACATGCTCCACAGGGTTGGCGCGTCGGGGCGGGCATTGTGTTCGCTGATCACGGTGAAGCCGTGCCGCAGATAAAGCGCGATGTTGCGTTCGGTCTGGGTTTCCAGATAGGCGTGCTGCCCCGCGGCGTCCAAACGGTCGGTGGCCGATTTGAGCAAGCGTGAACCGATGCCGCGGCCTTGCGCCCCCGGCGTCACGCCCAAAAACCACAGATAGGCGTGTGGCCGATCCATCGGGTGATGCTTGTCCATGTCGGCGCGCACCGCCATCAACCGTCCGAACCGCGCCCACCCGGTGGCGTTCAACAGGGTCGGCAACAAGC
>JANXWN010000265.1 GCA_025351125.1 Caulobacteraceae bacterium
AAGGCGGCGGCTGTCGTTGGGCTGATAGCAGCCGGGCAAGCGCAGGAGCTTCTCGGTGTAAAACCCTTCGTGACCAGGCGGCGCGACGAAATCGTCGGCGATCATATAGTCCATGAACCAAGCGCCGGTGGTGCAAGGATAATACAGATATTGCACCTGAACAGGGCACGGTCGCAGGGCGAAAACGCCCAGCCGGCTGTCGATTACGCCGCGCAAATGGATCAAAACGTCGATCCGATCATCGTAGATCCGCTGCGCCGCGTCGTCGTTGGTCATGGCGCGGATGTCGATGAAACGGTCGAAGGCGGCGACGGATCGCCGCCGATAGGGCGAGGGACCGCCGCCGCCAAAATCGTAAGCGTAAAGCTCGAACGCCGCACGATCCATGCACTCGACCACGCCGACCATCAAGAGGGCGGTCGCTTGCCAATAGAAGTCGGCGCCGACGAAGCCGACGCGCAGGCGACCCGACGACGAACGGGCGGCAAAGCGCGATGGCGCCTTGGGGTAACGCGTCGCGATATGCGCTTCGTGCGCCTGCCGGATCAGCGCGGACGTCATATACGGCGAATTTAAGCTCGCGATGCCGACAATTCCGCCGCCCAATTCGGTGAAGGTTCGGTTGGCGCGGTGGATCAGATCGAAGAATTCCCAGTCGTTGACCAGCGCCGGATCGCCTTGGATTTTTCCCAACCCCTCGGCGCGCGTGATCAACTGCGACACGCTTGGCGGACTGTCGCCGACGCGCAGCGCTTGCTCGATCGCGTGAATAACGTCGTTGGCGTTCATGGACGCCCTCTACCCGTTGCGTGCGCCGCCGCAAACCGCCATGAGCGTGCGAAATCTTCAAGAGAACGCCGATGTCGAAGCCCTCGCTGTACATTACGACGCCTTGTTACAGCGGCGACGTGGCGATGACTTATCATGTGAGCGTGATGGAGCTGGCGCGCCTGTGTCGCGAGCGCGGTATTGCCTTCGAGCAAAATTTCCTCAGCGGCTGCAGCTCGATCACCCACGCGCGCAATTGGCTGACCACCGCTTTTTTTCACAGCACGCGGCACAGTCACATGCTGTTCATCGACGCGGACATGGGATTTCAGGCGACCGATATCCTCTGCATGCTCGATTATCCGGACCATGAGGTTTCGGCGGTGTTGTGTCCCAAACGCGAATATAATTGGCAAATTATTCGTGACGCCGTGGCCTGCAATCCGTCAATCGATCCTTCGGTCCTGGCCAATATCGGCGGCCAATATACGGGCATGTTTCATCTGCCGCCGGGCGTAAACAGCATGGTCGTCGGACCCGACCCTATCGAAGTCGCGGTGGCCGGCACCGGCATTATGATGATCACCCGCAGGTTATTGCAGCGCATGCTTGGCAGTGGATCAATCGCGCATTATCCCGGCGCCGACGGCGGCCTTGCGATCGCGGAATTCTTTCGTTCCGGCATCATCGACGGCGGTCCCCAGGGCGAAGACTTCTATTTCTGCAATCTGGCGCGTCGCCACGGCGCGAAAATATGGGGCTTTCCCGGTTTCGCCATTACGCACACCGGCCAACACGCCTTCACCGGCGATTTGCCGAGGACCGTCGCGCACTATGCCGGGCCGGTGCAGACTCCCTAAGGACCGGCGTCGCCGGCAAATTAGGCAAGGGCCGCAAACACCGGAAGGCGGCCGGTAAACTCGACGGCGACCGGTCCGGTCATCAGGACGTGATCGTCGCTGTCACGCCATTCGACCTGCAATTCGCCGCCGTCGAGCACGAGCGTCGCGGCGCGGTCGGTCAAGCCGCGGCGATGAGCGGCGACCAAGGCGGCGCACGCGCCGGTACCGCAAGCGCGGGTCAGGCCGGCGCCGCGTTCCCAAACGCGCAGGCGGATCTTGTCGCGCGCGATGATTTGGGCAAAGCCGACATTCACCCTTTGCGGAAACAGCCAATGATGTTCGACGCGCGGGCCGGCTTCGACTACCGGTGCGGTCAGCGCGTCCGGTACGAAGAACACCACGTGGGGATTGCCCATCGACACGCAGCCGGGCGACTGAAGCTCGGGCCCTTCATGCAACTGAATTTCGCACGTGTCCATTTCCCAGGCGAGCGGAATATCGCGCCATTCCAGGCCCGGCGCGCCCATGTCGACCCGCACCGTGACATCACCCGCGCGCTGGGCCGTGAGTATTCCACCGGCCGTTTCAAGCGTCACAGTTTCGCGGCCCGAGGCCTGCATCAGCAGCCAGGCGACGCACCGTTCGGCGTTGCCGCAGCGTTCGACCTCGCCGCCGTCCGCGTTCCAAATCCGCATCAGCACATCGCCGTCGCGAGACGGCGCAAGGCCGATCAATTGGTCGCAGCCTATACCGTGTTCACGGTTCGCGATGGCGCACACCTCGGACGGCGATGGCGCAAATCCCGTTTCATCGGGGGTGACGACCACAAAATCGTTTCCCAGGCCATTCATCTTGACGAAAACGTGCGTCATTTTCCCGCCTTACAGACATTTGGCGGCCGGCGCACGGTCTATACCTCCCTCAATACATCGGCCAGCAGGCGACCCTCGACGACGCGGGTCGAACCGGCGCGCCAAGCGACCACGATTTCGCGACTGGCGCGATCGGCTTGCAGCTTGCGAACCGAGACCCGGGCCGACTCGGCGAGACCGGCGTCAACGGCCATCGTCGGCAGGAAAGACACCCCCAGACCAGAGCCGACCATCTGTACCAGGGTCGCCAAGGACGTCGCGGCAAACCCTTCGTCGCGGGCGTGGCGATGGCCTCCCAAGGCGCACGCGCTCAGCGCATGATCACGCAAGCAGTGTCCGTCTTCCATGAAAATGAATTCCTCACCGTCCAGGTGCGCCGGAGTTACGCTGCTGGCCGCGCATAAGGCGTGGTTCGCGGGAAAGGCCGCCATCAGCGGATCATGGCTGACATGCGCCCAGTCCAAGCCGGTCATGTCGTACGGCAGAGCGATGAGCGCCGCGTCGAGCATACCCGATTTTAGCTCGGCGATCAGTCGATGGGTGAGGTCTTCACGTAAAAACAACTTCAATAGTGGGAAACGCTGCCGCAGCATTTGCAAAGCGGCGGGCAGGATGAACGGCGCGATGGTCGGAATAACACCCAATCGAAACCGTCCGCTGAGGGGCCGCCCGGCGCCGCGCGCCTCCTGCACCAAGTCTTCGGTCTGCGCCAAAATGCTCTCGGCTCGCGTCACTACTTCGGCGCCGGCGGCGGTCAGAATGACCCCCGAGCGATTACGATCGACCATCGGGGTTCCGAGAATTTTCTCCAACTCCTGAACCCCCGCCGACAGGGTCGGTTGGGTGACATGAGCCGCCTCGGCGGCGCGACTGAACGAGCGGTGTTTGGCAAGCAACTGCAGATATTGCAGCTGGCGAAGCGTCGGGAGCATGGTCCGACTATAGGCAAAATCAATTAAAAACCCAACGTACGATTGAACTCACTATAAAGTTTAGCGCGACTTGCGGGTAAGCGGAGTCACGCGGCATCGAATGACACGGGCGATCCCCAAAATTGTTCGACCAAGCCGTTCTGCAGGCCGGCGGCGCCGGTGGTCAAAAATAGTCGGCCGCCGCTTGATCCGGGATCGTATTGCGCGTGACGTCGCAGGTAGAGGGCGATGGCCTCGGCCGTCGCGTCCGGTTGATGGATCAACGGCGTGCCAACCGGCAAAGCGGCGCGAAACAACGCCGCAATGATCTCATAGTGGGTGCAGCCCAAAATGGCCCGGTCAGGCGGACGGCCGATTCGGCGGCTAAGCGAGGCCACGTGCGCCTCGACCGCGGCACGCAATTCTTCCTCGCCCGCGCCGGCCTCGATCTGGCGCGCGAGGGTCGGACAGGCTTCGGAAAATACCGCGACATCGCCGCTGCGCTTATCGATCTCGATCTCGTAAACGCGACTAGCGGCCGTCGCCGGGGTGCAAAATATGCCTAATACATCGACATGTTCGACCTTTTCGACCGGCTGGGTCGGTTCATGCGTCCAAGGCAGACCGGTGGCCGCTTCAATGGTCGGTACGATAATGCCGAGAATATTCAAAGGCCGAGCCTTGGCGCCGCGATAGGTCGGCAGCCACGTCTGCTGCAGGCGCCGCAAAGCCACGGCGGCGGCGGTGTTGCAGGCCAAAACGACAAGACTACAACCTTGATCGAACAGGCGTTCACAACCCGCCTGCGTGAGGTTGACGATGTCTTCGCCGCTACGACCGCCGTAAGGCGTGTGGGCTTGATCGGCGAGATAAACGAAATCGGCGGTCGGCAAACGGCGAACCAAAGCGTGGTGGACGCTCAAACCTCCCACGCCGGAATCGAAAACGCCTATCGCCATGGCGCGCGTTTAACGCGGGTCGCGCAGGCCGTCCATGTTATGATTTACCGTGGCGATGGCGCGCCGCCGAATGACGGGCCGGCTGGTCTCACCGGCCGCCAAGGCGCGGCAGGCCGCGACGCCGGCGTTAGGAGGGGGAGCGCGTTCGATGCGCATCGCGATTGTCGGGACGTCGGGGTCGGGGAAGACAAGTCTGGCGCGGCGCCTCGGCGCGCAGGGCCGGTTGCCAGTGGTCGAATTGGACGCGTTAAATTGGGGACCGAACTGGTTCAATCGATCTCGCGGCGACCCAGGACGATTCGTCGAGAGCGTCGTCGCCGCGATCACAGGCGAATCCTGGATCGTCGACGGTAATTACCTCCTCGTGCAACCGATCATATTGGCGCGCGCGACGGACGTGATCTGGCTCGACTATGCTCGACACGTGGTTATGCGGCGCGTGTTGAGCCGTTCCCTGACGCGCGCGCTTTCGCGTCGGG
>JANXWN010000271.1 GCA_025351125.1 Caulobacteraceae bacterium
CTCCCATGGTCCGCGTGACACGCTCCTACGCCGTCCGGCTACCAAATTCCGTGAATGCGGTCTTGGTCACACGTTTGTGATGCTGACGGCCACCCGACCTTCTTAAGCCTGAAATAAGGGGGATAGAGTTTAATATTCCCCGTCCTGTCCAGCCAATGAAATAGTCTCTTCCGAAGACCTTCGGGCCATGCCGTCGGAAATAGGGCGACATGAGTCATATTGCCCTGACGTTTGGAAATTGCTCGCGTGCTCCAAACTGGCGAGAACCTACGCCCAATGGCATGACTCACCTTAATTCATCGGCCGCCGGTCTTGCTCGCCCGGGTCTCTCGAACGTCGTGCGAGGGTCGTCGCCCATTCGCGCCGCCGGTCTGACGGGCTCCCCCTGGCCCTAGTTCTCCGCCGCCAGCGCCGCGAGTTGGGTTTTCAGGCGGGCGTGTAGGGAGTCGTAACGGGCTTGGTGCTGGCGGGTGGGGAGGGTGTCGGCGTCCTCCAGACTCACGGCGAAGGCGGCGAGTTGCTCGTTCAGCATGCCCGGAAAGGCGAGATCGGCTTCCGATCCGTTCATGTTGACTTGCATCAAGGCCGCTTCGATCGTGGCCAAACGCGCATCGCCGGCGCCGCCTCCGGCCCCGGCCGCCTTCAAGGTCGTGCGACGCGCGCGGATATCGTTCACGGCGCGGTGCAGGGCGTCGATGTCCTTCCACGTCGCTATGGCCATGGCGGTCTTGGCGGCGATGGCCGGTCCGCTACCCGGGCGACGGGGGTCGGCGATGACGGTGATCGGCGCGGTGCGGGTGACGCCGTCGGCGGTCAGGCGAAGTTGATAGACCCCGGGCGCGACGATCGGCCCGCGCGGCGCCTGGTCCTCGTAAAAGGCGCCGGGAATCTGCGCCGGATCGTTCATGCGCAGGTCCCAGACCAAGCGGTTCATGCCCGCCTTGGCCGGAATCAGGTCGGTGGTGACGATCTGATCGGGCCATTCCTGCGGCTGGATTTCCTTATTGGTTTTGCTGCTCGACATGTGCCGCAGCACTTGGCCGCCGGCGTCGACGATGTCGAGGGTGACCTCGCCCTTCGGCGCGGATGCGAACACATAATCGATCAGGGCGCCGGCCGGCGGGTTCTGACCCACCGGACGGCGGCTATCGACCTGATCGGGATAGAACAGCCGCACCGCCGTTCGCGGCGCATAAAGTGTCACCTCGTCCATGGCCGCAGCCGCCTGACGCAACGGGGTGACGTCGTCGAGGATCCAGAACGCGCGACCATGCGTGGCCGCCACTAGATCGTCGCCCTTGACGGTGAGGTCGTGAACCGGGGTGACGGGCAGGTTGAATTGCAGCGGCCGCCAATGGGCCCCGTCGTCGAACGACACAAACACCCCAAGCTCGGTGCCGGCGTACAGCAGGCCGCGCCTTACAGGGTCCTCGCGCACCACGTGCACCACGGCGCCGACCGGCAAGCCGGCGGTGATCGCGGTCCAGGTCCGGCCATCGTCGGCGGTCTTCCACGCATAGGGATTGATGTCGTCCAGCCGATGACGGTCCACGGCCGCATAGGCGACGGCGGCGTCATGCGGCGAGGGCTCGATCAGGCTGATCGTGCTCCAGGCCGGCAGACCCTTGGGGGTGACGTCGGCCCAGTGCGCCCCGTCGTCGCGGGTGAGATGAATCAGGCCGTCGTCGGCCCCGGCCCACAGCTTACCCTTCGCCAACGGTGATTCGGCCAGGGTGAACAGGGTGTCGTAGTATTCGACGCTGGTGATGTCCTTTGTCAGCGGGCCGCCGCTGGCGGTCTGTTTCGACTTGTCGTTGCGCGTCAGATCGGGGCTGATAATCGTCCAACTCGCGCCGTGATCGGTGCTTTTCCACACCGCCTCCGAAGCCGCGTAGAGCACGTCGGGATCGTGCGGCGACAGCATCAGCGGCGAGGTCCAGTTGAAGCGGTGCTCCAGTTCGCTGGCCGGGTGGCCGGAATTATTGATCGGGTCGGGACTGATGTCCTGCACCTGCATACTGCGGCGGTCGAATCGGCCGATCTGATTTTCCTGATTGCTATAGACAATCTGGGCGTCGCGCGGGTCGGGAACCACGAAGCCGGACTCGCCGCCGCCCGCCGGGTACCAACTGCGCGGGCCGATCACGCCCTCGTCGTCGAAACTGGCCACCGCGAGGTTGGTATTGTCCTGCTGGGCGCCATAGACCCAATAAGGCCAGCGGTTGTCGGTCGCGACGTGATAGAACTGCGCGGTCGGTTGATTGTCTTGGCGCGACCAGGTTTTGCCGCCATCCAGAGAGACGCTGGCGCCGCCGTCATTGGCGTTGATCAAGGTGGCGGGGTCGGTCGGATCGATCCACAGGGCGTGGTGATCGCCGTGGGTGGCCGATACCAGATCGAAAGTCTTGCCGCCGTCGGTAGAGCGCAACATGCCGGTATTGAGGCCATAAACCGTGTCGACGGCTTTGGGATCGGCGTAGATCTTGGAAAAATACCAGGCGCGCTGCCGCAGGCGGCCGTCCTGACTGATCACGCGCCAATGGCCGCCGGCGTCGTCGGAACGATACAGGCCGCCGTCCTTGGCCTCGAT
>JANXWN010000282.1 GCA_025351125.1 Caulobacteraceae bacterium
GGCCGCCCGCCGCCGCCTTCGGCATACCAAACCACGGGGAGTTCCTGATCGGCGACGAGTTCCAACAAGCGATCGGTCTTGCGGTGGTTCATTGTGCCCTGCGTGCCGGCCAGCACCGTGAAGTCGTAGGCGAGCGCCGCGCAACGGGCCTTCTCGGGGGCGAAAAGCGCGCCATTGACCGTGCCGACGCCGCAGATCAGGCCATCCGCTGGGCTCATCTTGATCAATTCCTCGGGCGTGCGGCGTTTGCGTTGCGCGGCCAGGGCGAAGGCGCCGTATTCCAAAAAGGTCCCGGGATCGATCAGGTCGTCGATGTTTTCGCGGGCGGTTCGCTGGTTGCGGTTGCGACGCCGCGCCACCGCGTCTGGGCGCGCGGCGTCCATCAACGATGCCCAACGGTCAAGGGTTTCGGCGAGGTCGGGTCGAATGTGGTCGAGATCGATGGCGGCGTCGGCGTCTTCATCGATCTGATCGACGTCCTCGGGCGCGATGACCAGGATCGTCTCGCCCTTTTGCACCACCGCGCCCGTGGCGGCGGCGACCCGAACGACGCGACCGGCGGTCGCCGCGACGACCACGTGTTCCATCTTCATCGCTTCGAGAACGGCGACGGCCTGGTCAGCGCGCACGAGATCGCCTTCAGACACGTCGATCGATCCGACGGTGGCCTGCAAGGGGGCGACGATAGCCACCGCGTTCTCTTCCCCCTCCGCGGGAAGCGACTCGGCGGAGTCGAGCGGTAGGAGGTTCTTGCCACCTAAGATGCCAAACGGCGGCGCCCCCTTTGTCGGCGGAGCCGACATTTCGCCCAGGGGAAGCAAAGAGCTTTGGGGGAGCTGCGCGGCGGCGGCGATCAAAGCCGGGGCGTTCTCGTCGATGTAGCGGGTGGTCGCTTCGCCCGCGATCACTGCGGGATCCGCCAAGAGCACACGCAGGAGGGCGGCGTTGGTGTCCACCCCCTCGATGCGGAATTCCGCCAGGGAGCGGGCGGTGCGGACGGCGGCCGCGGAGAGGCTCGGCGCGTGTCCGATCACCTTGGCCAGCAGGGACTCGTAGGCCGGGCTGGTGACATAACCGGCATATCCAAAGCCATCGACGCGAATGCCGGGGCCGGACGGCGGCTCATAGGCGGCGAGGCGCCCGCCGCTGGGGGTGACGCCGCCGTCGGGGTTGAGAGTCTCCAAATTGACCCGCGCCTGAACGGCATGGCCGCGCGGCGCCGGAGCGGTCGTCAAGCCCATCGCCGCGAGGGTGTCGAGGCGGCGAGACGGATTTGGGTTTGCACCAGATCAACGCCGGTAACCGCTTCGGTAACGGTGTGTTCCACCTGCAGGCGCGGATTGGCTTCGATGAAGAAGAAGTCTTCGCTGTCGGCGTCGACCAGAAACTCGATCGTGCCGAGCGTGCGATAGCGCACGCTCGCCGCCAAATTGACGGCGGCCCCGGCGAGGCGGGCGCGCAGGGCGTCGCTTACGTTCGGCGCCGGGGCGATCTCAAGGATTTTCTGATGGCGACGTTGCACCGAGCAATCGCGGTCGCCCAACGCCAGCACGCCCTTTTTGTCGCCCGCCACCTGCACTTCGATATGCCGCGCCCGCTCCATCAAGCGTTCGGCGTAGACGCGGTCGTCGCCGAACGCGGCTAGAGCCTCGCGCCCGGCGGCGGCGACCGCCCCCGCGACCTCGGCAGCGTCGCGCACAATCCGCACGCCGCGACCGCCGCCGCCGTTGACGGCCTTGATGATCATGGCATCGCCGGCGCGCAGGCTCGCGAAAAACGTCTCGACCTGCTTCAAGTTTGCCGGGCCGGTCGTTCCGGCCAATACCGGCACGCCGGCGCGCATCGCCAGTGCCCGCGCCCTCGCCTTATCCCCGAAGGCGTCCAAGGCTTCCGGCGGCGGTCCGATGAAGGTGAGGCTCGCCGCAGCGCAGGCGCGGGCGAAAGCCGCGCTTTCGGATAGGAATCCATAACCGGGATGAATCGCGTCGCATTCGGCGGCCTTGGCGACACCGATCAGCCCGCCGATGTCCAAATAGGCCGACGGACCCGAACCGGTCAGGGCGATAGCGTGGTCGGCGGCCCTGACGTGAAGGCACGCCGAGTCGTCCGCCGCGAACACCACCGTCGTTCGCAACCCCAACTCCCCCGCCGCCCGCGCGATCCGAATGGCGATCTCGCCGCGATTGGCGATCAGGATGTGCGTGATCGGCATGGCGGCCTTTCCCTTTTTTTCCCTCCCCTTTTATGGCGAGGGTGAGTTTTCTCGAAGCGAAAAGAACGTTGGGGCGGCCTTATGAGACGAGACGGAATGGACGGGCCTGGCGAACTTGCCCCACGCCGCATATCGCCGATGCGTCGTTTGCGCCCATCCTATAAAGCGGTGGGAGGATTTCTGACGCGCGGCCACCTGCAAAAACAACTGGGTGTATTGCCGTGCGATAACGTCAATGTCGAAGGCTTCGGCGCGTTTGCGACCCCGCAGGCCCAGCGCTTTACGGGTGATATCATTAGTCAGCACGGTATCCAGTGCGGCGGTCATCGCGGCGGGGTCTTCGCTGCGGCAAATCCAGCCGCTGACGGTGTGCTCCACCTGTTCGCGCGGTCCAAAATCACAGTCGGTGACCAGGGTCGGAACACCGCACGCCAAGGCTTCGGCGACGACGTTGCCGAAACCTTCCCAGCGCGACGACAACACGAAAAGGCGGGCGCGGGCGAACCAAGCCCAGGGATTGATTTGAAAGCCGGGAAACTTGACCCGGTCGCCGACGCCCAAGGCGGCCGCCTGGGTTCGAAGCGCACCCTCAAGCGGACCTTGGCCGAGGATGACAAGATCCAAATCGCGCGCGGCGCCGCTCTTGGCGAAGGCCTCGATCAGGATGTCATAACCCTTTTGGCGCACCAACCGCCCCGCGGTCACGATGAACGGCCGCTCGGGCGGATGGGCGAGATGATCCTCCGCGAGACGTTGGATCGTGGCGATATCGATGGGATTATAGATCGTCTGGGCGTGGCGCTCGGTGGGTCCGGCGCGCTGATCGACTTGCGCGGCGAGATCCTTTGCCACGGCGACAAAACCGTCCGAAACGCGGTGAATATGGCGCGTGAACGCCGCCACTGCGGCGCGGCCCACCGGATTGCCGGTCAAATTGGCGATTTCGGCGTCGGGATTGCTGTCCTGGCGACAGATCCACTGCGGACGGTCAGACCCAAATCGCGCCAGCGCCAGCCACGTCAAGACATCGACGCCCATGCCAAACGTCATCAACACCTGAGGTTTGACCTCGGTTATCATCCGCGCCAGATCGCGCGGGGTGCGGGCCCAGTCACTCAGGCGACCGCGGTGATCGGGTAAGGCGGTCACGCGCCGCCCGTCGACCTCGTCCAGATAGGGGCCCGTGCGGCGTAGCAGGCCGAGGCGAAGATCCAGGTCGCGGGCGTCGCAGCGATTGAAGAGATTAACCGCAACCCGCTCGGCGCCGCCGCCGTCCAATGAGCCCAACAGCAACATCACCCGCACGCGCGGTTCGCTCGACTTTAACGACAGAGGCGCCACGGCGGCGACGGCGTCATAGGGCGACATTGATTGAGCGTCCTTTGCGGCGCGAAACAGCGGTGCGATCATGGTGGATTACCGCCACGCGCCAAAGCGTCTAAATTCAAAACATTGAGCCTGATTTAAGACATCAACACCTATCGAAAAGATGCCGCGGGATAGAGATTTGTCGGCGCCGCCTGATTTGCGGGCGCTTGTCGGGACTGCTGTCGGCCCGCGTCAAGGTTTACAGACAGGTTATGACCGATATTTCGCCGCTCGCCGCAACGTCGATCTCGCCGGACCGCGTTTATAACCGGTTGCGACTGGTGTTGATCGCGGGCTTGATTGTCGCGGCGGTGACGCTGGTCATATTCAAGCTCAGCGTTCAACCGCCGTTCGTGGATTTCCTCGCCATGTGGACCGGCGGACGGATGGCAAATAGCGCGCCGACGCAGATTTACGATTTTGGCGCCATAGACCGGGCGCAAGCTTGGTTGCTGGGCGCCGCTGCGCATGATCGACCGTTCCCTTATCCACCTAGCGCCCTGTTGGTTTTTTCGCTTTTGGGGCGATTGCGATTTTGGGTTGCGGCGGCTTTGTGGACCGGCCTGACCTTGGCGGCCTTTATGGCCATCGTCGCGCGACGCTTACCAGTTGGTCGACGAATGCTCGGCGCCGCGCTGGTCGTGCTGACGCCCGGCGTCGTGTGGGCGGCGATTTCGGGGCAGGTCGCGTTCTTCGTCGGCGCGCTCGTCATAGAAGGGACGGCGTTGCTGCAACGTCGTCCGTGGCTTGCGGGGGGCTTGCTGGGCGTCGCCGCGGTGTTCAAGCCGACGGTTCTGATCCTAGCCCCGGCGGCCCTGGTCGGCGGCGGACATTGGCGCGCCGCCTTCAGCGCCGGATTGACCGGATTGGCGGTGGCCGCCGTCTCGGTAATCGTGTTTGGTTTAGATCCGTGGCGCGCTTGGGTCGCGGCCCTGCCGAGCTTCTCGGACCATATTGTTCATAATCCCCGCTATTTCACCGCCATCATCACGCCTAGGGGTTTGGCGTTGCAATGGGGCTGGACCGGTTGGATTGCCATCCTGTGGCGTGGCGGATTCACCTTGCTCGGCATCGTCATGGCGGCCTGGACGTTTCGCCACACGAGCGATCTCGCCCCGCGCCTCACGGCCCTGATCGGCGGCGGTTTTTTGGTCAGTCCTTATGTGATGAATTACGAAACCACGCTGCTGGCGCCGGGCGCGGTTCTGGCGGTTTTGACAGCCGCCGGG
>JANXWN010000295.1 GCA_025351125.1 Caulobacteraceae bacterium
GTCTCGTCGACGGAACCGACAAGACCCACACCTGGATTGTCGATCCGCTCGATGGCACCACCAATTTCCTCCACGCCATGCCGCATTTCGCGATCAATATCGCCCTGCAACGGGAGGGGAAGGTGATCGCCGGCGTCACCTACACTCCGGCTACTTCCGACCTCTATTGGGCCGAACGCGGCCGCGGCGCATTCCAAAACGGCCGCCGCCTGAGAGTCGCCGCGCGCACGCGCTTCGAAGAAGCGGTCTTTGCGACCGGCATCCCGTTCATGGGCCACGGCCAACACGGTCGCTTCCTGAAAGAATTGCACCAGATCAGCCAGCGCGTCAGCGGCGTACGCCGCTACGGCGCCGCGGCGCTGGATCTGGCCTGGGTCGCGGCCGGCCGGTTCGACGGTTATTGGGAGCGCGATCTCAGCGCTTGGGATATTGCCGCCGGGATCCTGATGGTGACCGAAGCGGGCGGCACAGTCACCGACGCCGACGGCGCATCCGACCCCCTGATCACCGGTTCAGTGTGCGTGGCCAACGCGGAGTTGCACCCGTTGTTGCTGGAACGGCTGAAGGCGGCGGGTTAATCCGGTTTTTCTTTTAGATTGAGCTCTGCGCGCGGATCAAAAAAAGTGACGGTCGGTGCGTCGCCGTCATTCCACCGCCAGAGCACCACATTAACGCCGCCTGGGTATTGGGCGGAAGGCACACGGACGCCATCGAATGCGCCGCACAGCATATCGGCGAGACCCCATGTGACGGGATCGTGCACCTCAACAAACGCGGCCTCCTTCCACGGCGTGAGAAGATCCTGCACTTCAAATTTGATCTCGGTCTGCGCGGGTAGATTGCCAAGGATGCGAACGCCCGAATCGATACGACCATCCGATCGGGTAAGTTCCGCGATCGTCCCTCCTAGGATGTCATAGGCCACGAAAGTCCCGGGTCGAACACCGAGTTCCTGCTGATTTTCGGCAAAGGCGGTCTCGACAGATTCGGACAGATAGAGCGCCGTCTGGCCCGGGCGGTTCCAACGCCCGCCGTGTCGCGCGGCGCCTTCGCCACTCAGGGGCGCGTGTTGCCGGCGCGGGCTCAAGATGCGCCAACAGCGTGTCGAAACACCTTTCGGTGCAATCACGCGTAGCCGCCGTCGGCGAGTTGATCCAGATGCTTCAGCACCGCGTCGGCGTGTCCGGCAGCGACAAGTTCCTCGGCCGTCCGGCCCTCGAACCCGGCCAACGGCTGATGGCGAAACCAGACCGCCGCCTTGTTGTCGTCGCCGATAAGTTCAGCCGCCGCCGAGACGATCCGCGCTACTTCGCCCACGCGCTCTTGGACGGATGGCGATCCTGGCGCGCGGGTCAAGGTGTTACGATGAAGCCGCGTCACCTTAGACATGTCCGCGACGCTCATCCTCAAGGCCCCGCCCACCAATTCCGGCGAGATGCCGCCAGCCCGCGGGTCGGTCGTACGGGCCAGGAACGAACTGAGGATGGGGGCATTTTTTGTGCGCATACCGTTAATTTATGCACAATCACGGCTAACGCAATGGAATTTCGATATCGAACGCCGTGCGCCAACCAGGACGGCTTTGCACGAGACTCGCGGAGGTCGCCGGCACCGATGGCATCCTCGGTTTGAACCCCATGCACCCCTTGATCGAAATCGATATTGAACTCCGGCTCGCGACCGACTGGGCGCGAACCCGCGCCCAGTCGGTCACGCGGCAAGAATGTCCGTGTGCGGGAAATCGTCGCCCTTGTAGAGCAGCGGTTCGTCGTCGAATTTGGCGCTCGCATAGGCGAAACAGTCGCCGAAGTTGAGCGCGGCGCGATGGCGGGATTTGCCGAAGCGGTCGTGGGCCGAAATGGCGCCCGTGCGCCCGGCGGCGGGCACGTCGACGACGATGATGCCCGTCAGAAAGAGGAAGTCTTCCACAGCCTTTTCGGCGACCGCAACCTCCAAGCCCAGATTGCGCGCGACGGCGACCGTCGTTTCCCAAATCGCCAACGGCGTGGTCTTGCGCGACGGATTAGATTGTAGCCGCGCGAGCAGGGACGCGGCGTCGTTTTCGCCGCAGATCATCGCCGTGAGGGCGGAGGCGTCGATATGCATCAATCGGTCTCGTAGAGCGCGTCGATGAACGCCTTGTCCGCAGGCGCGGCACGGGCCGGATCGCCGCTCGCGCGCAGCCGGCGGGCGAAATCGACCCCAAAACCACCAGGTCTGGATTAGCCTCTTCGCGTTCCATTTCCCGGCGCAACGCTTGGCGGATCACCTCGGTTTTGCTGATCCGACGCGCGCCCGAAACGAGCGGCGGGAGTGATGCAATGAGCATCGCTGGTTCATGAAATTTCAATTCCGACGCTTTCGCTTGTCCCCCGGTTCGCGGGGCCGCTAAGGTGCCCATCAAACATCAAACGAATTAACCTTTAAGGAAACGCCCCCATGACCGACGCCGACCGCGAAGCCGAGATGAACGATCTGCGCATGTCGGACAAGGCCAAGCCGTTGTTGGAAGCGGTCAAGACGCATATCGCCAACAACGTCGCGCCGATCAGCGCCGAGTTTTTTCGGCTGGGCGAAGGGCGGGCGGATCGCTGGAGTTGGGCGCCAGGGCAGCTGGAGTTGTTGGATGGGGCCAAAGCCAAAGCCAAGGCGTCGGGCTTGTGGAATTTCTTCTTGCCCGACGCGGAAACCGGGGAAGGTCTCTCCAATCTCGATTACGCCTACATCGCCGCCGAACTGGGCAAGGAGCCCCTGGCGTCGGAATCGTTGAACTGTTCAGCCCCCGACACCGGGAATATGGAGGTGCTCGAACGGGTCGGCACGCCCGAACAAAAGGAAAAGTGGCTCAAACCCTTGCTCGCCGGTGAAATCCGCTCGGCCTACGCCATGACCGAGCCCAACGTCGCCTCGTCCGACGCCAAAAATATCAGTACGCGCGCGGAGTTGGTGGGCGACGAATGGGTGATCAACGGCGAGAAATTTTATATCTCCGGCGCCGGCGATCCACGCTGCAAGATCATGATCGTCATGGTCAAAACCAGCCCAGACGCGCCTAGCCAATTCCAACAATCGCAAATCTTGGTCCCAAAAGACACGCCCGGCGTGCACATCCTGGGTCCGATGCACGTGTTTGGCCACGATCACGCGCCGCAGGGCCATATGCACATCAAGTTCGACAATGTGCGCGTGCCGCAAAGCAATATGCTGCTCGGCGAAGGCCGGGGGTTCGAAATTTCGCAAGTACGGCTGGGTCCCGGCCGCATTCATCACTGCATGCGCACCATCGGCAAGGCCGAAAAGGCCCTGGAGTTGATGGTTAAACGCGGAACCTCGCGCGAAGCCTTCGGTCGCCCGCTCATTCGCTTGGGCGGCAACCTTGAGATTGTGTCGCGGGCGCGGATCGACATCGAAGCCATGCGGCTGATGGTGCTCAAGGCCGCCAAGGCGATGGATGTGCTGGGCAATCGTGAAGCTCGGGTGTGGGTCAGCATGGTGAAAGCCATGGTGCCCGAGCGCGCCGCGCAAATCATCGATCAGGCCATGCAGATTCATGGCGCCGCCGGCATTTCGCAGTGGACCCCGTTGGCCGGTCTGTACACCGACGTGCGCCATCTGCGCTTCGCCGACGGCCCGGACGAAGTGCACCACATGGTGGTCGGCCGGGCGGAATTGAGCCGACATTAGGCGCCGGCGGGCTGACGGTCTCGCGCGGCGCGCCGGATGAATCCGCCCCTGCCTCTGGACCTGCGCGACCGCGACGGCTTGTTCGACGCCTTGGGCGCACGCCTATTCGATTTGGCGGTGATCGGCGGGGGGATCACCGGCGCGGGCGTGGCAAGGGACGCGGCGATGCGGGGTCTAAGCGTGGTCTTGGTCGAAGCGCGGGACTTCGCCTCAGGCACCAGCAGCCGATCGTCGAAGATGATCCACGGTGGCCTGCGCTATCTGGCGCAAGGCGACCTCGCTCTGGTGCGGGAGGCGGCGAGCGAGCGCAAGATCGTGCAGGCCATCGCGCCTTATCTGGCGCGCGAGACCCCTTTCGTCATCCCCGCCCGTAACGCCGGCTCCATCGCCAAGCTGCGCGCGGGGCTGTGGACCTTTGAAAAACTCGGCGGCGTATTAAAGAGCCGCAAACACGAGGTGTGGTCTCTCGCCGACCTGCAGGCGCACGAACCGACCCTCAAAACCGATGATCTGGCCGGCGCGGTGGTTTACCCTGAATATCTCACCGACGACGCCCGTTTGACGCTCGCCAATATTCGCAGCGCCGCGGCGAGCGGCGCGGTGGTCGCCAATTATGCGTCCGCGGAGGCGATCATAGCGGGCGGCGGCGGCGGAACGGGGATCGACGTGATCGATACGCTTCCCGGCTCGCACGGTCGGCGCGCGCGCCTGACCGCCAAGGTTGTCGTCAACGCCGCGGGTCCGTGGGTGGACGCCGTGCGGATGTTGGAAGACGGCGGGGCCGCCCCCCGATTGAACCTCGCCAAAGGAATTCATCTGGTGGTTGCGCATGACCGGTTGCCGATCACGCGCACGATCATCTTTCCCGCCTCCGACCGCCGCAGCGTGTTCGCTGTGCCGCGCGGCGCGATGACATATATCGGAACAACCGACACGCTTTACCCCGATCCCGACGTTTGGCCGGCCGTGACCGATGACGACGTCGACTATTTGCTGACCGCGACCACCAAGCATTTTTTGATTTCGCCGCTTACCCGCGCCGATATCGTGTCAGTTTGGTCGGGCGTGCGACCACTGGTGCGTGAAGCCGGAAAATCGACGTCGGACACATCTCGTCGCGACGAGGTTTGGCTCGGTCCCGGCGGCGTGCTCTCGATTGCGGGAGGCAAGCTTACCGCCTATCGCAAAATGGCCCAACGGGTGGTCGATCAGGCGGAGACGATGCTGCGGCGCAAACCCAGTGCTTGCCGGACCGCCGACGAGCCTCTCGTCGGCGGCGACGCCGCGCCTCCCGGCGCCGGCGACAACCCCGCCGTCGAAGCGAGGTACGCGGTGCTCGACGAAGGCGCCCTCACTCTGGAAGACTATTGGGTCCGGCGCAGCGGCAGAGCTTGGTTCGACTTGGACGGCGGTTTGGCGGCGCTCGACATCGCGGCGAAGACGATGGCGCCCCTGCTGGGATGGTCGACCGCCCGAACCGTCGAAGAAATCGAGGGGTGCCGCGCGCGACGGAACAATTTGATGGCCGCGGTACGGGGCCGCCGTGGAACGGTTTGACGTCGTCGTAATCGGGGCGGGGGCCGCGGGAATGATGTGCGCCATTGAGGCCGGCAAGCGCGGGCGTCGGGTGCTGATCGTCGATCATGCCAAGGCCGCCGGAGAAAAAATTCGCATTTCCGGCGGCGGTCGCTGCAACTTTACCAATCTGCACACCGCACCGACGGCATTCTTGTCGCGCAACCCTCGCTTCTGCATATCGGCGTTGAAACGCTATACGCCCGGCGATTTCATCGCGCTGGTCCAGCGATATGAAATCGCTTGGCACGAAAAAACGCTCGGCCAATTGTTTTGCGACGATGCGTCGCGGCAGATCGTCGATTTGTTGCTTAGCGAAATGCGCGAGGCGACCGTGGTCTTGCGGCTCGAGGTCGCCGTGCAGTCACTCGAAAAATCGGCGCATGGATTCGCGCTGGTGGTCGCCGGTTCATCCGTTGAAAGTCAAACCGTGGTCATCGCGACCGGCGGCAAATCGATCCCTAAAATGGGCTCCAGCGGGTTCGGCTATGAGATCGCGCGGCAATTTGGCGTGGGCGTCGTTGAGACCCGGCCGGCTTTGGTTCCGCTGACATTGGAAGTCGGCTTGCTGGATCGCTTCAAACCTTTGGCGGGCGTGGCCCTTGACGCCAGCGTGCGATGTGGCGACGCGCGGTTTGAGGAAGCCCTGCTGTTCACCCATCGCGGACTATCCGGACCGGCGGTGTTGCAGATTTCCTCCTATTGGCGGGAGGGCGACGAGATCGAAATCGACATGGCGCCAGGCGTGCAGGTCTTCGACGCCCTGCGCCGGGCCCGCGCCGATCGACCGCGACAAGTCGTCCATACCGTTTTGAGCGACCTCGTCCCGCGCCGTCTAGCCCAATTGATCGTGCAGTCCCAAGGCGCCGTGGGAAACATCGCCGACGCCTCCGACAAGACCCTGCGCGGCATCGCGGCGGCGGTGAACGCCTGGCGCGTCAAGCCGGTCGGCTCAGAGGGCTATCGTACCGCCGAGGTCACGTTAGGGGGCGTCGATACCGACGATCTCAATCCCCGCACCCTCGCCGCCAAGGCCGTTCCCGGCCTGTATTTCATCGGCGAAGTCGTGGATGTCACCGGCTGGTTGGGCGGTTACAACTTCCAGTGGGCCTGGGCCAGTGGCTGGTGCGCCGGGCAAGCGGTGTGACGGTCGCCGCCCGCTTCGTCTCCCGCGAGGGGGCGCGATCCACTCCCCCAGAGGGGGCAGAGAAAGATTCAGCAACGCGCTTCTCTTCCCCTTCCGGGGGAAGCGACTCGGCGTCAGCCGAGCGGTAGGGGGCGGCGCCACACCAAAACTCACAGGCTCTGAGCCGCCGCCTGCATCCGCGCGAAGTCCGCCCCGGCGTCCAGGCCCAATAGCGCGAACATCGCGGGTCGGTTGGGTCCGATGTTGGGAGTGTAAAGCGCGGCATTGGCGTGACGCCCCTTCGCCCACACACTCAGGATTTTGGCTAGGTAGGCGGGTTTGCGCAGCCAAGCGCGCGGCGGGTCCAACATATGGAAAGCCCGCATCGCGGCGCGCAGCATGGCGGTGTCCTGGCGGAGGGCGATGGCGACGCCGTCTTCTAAAAAGCCGCGCAGGAGCCGAGCGCGCCATGAGGGTTTGTGGCTCGGCCGGAGTCCGGCGAGCGCGCGTTTCGCGGCGCCGCGATCCTGCTCGACCATATCGGCATAAAAAGCGTGCAGATCATCGCGCACCCGTACACCGTAGGCCCGGGCGCGATCGGCTGGATCGACGTGCGTCGCCAGCACATCGCGCAGGGCGTGCGCCTCGATCGCCGCGAACGAGCACCCTCGTCCATAGAGCGGATTTGTGCGCACCAGACTGTCGCCGACGCAATACAAGTTCAAGATCGCCGGAACGCCGCCTGGGGCCATGTCCTGCCAACGACTCTTCAGAGCCCCCATGGCGTGGACCTTGCCAGCCGGAGCCGCCCGATCCGGGTCCATCCACGGCGCGACGCCGGGCAACACCTTGCAGATAGCGTCGAACACGTCAGGCCGCACGACGGCGGCGCGCAGCACTTCCTCAATTTCCGGCACCGCCAGAGTGAAGGAAAAGGTATTGTTGTCGGCAGGGAACATGCCGAATTTCAAATAGCCGAGGTCACCTGTCGCCGGGATATCGCCGCGCGGCGGCTCGTTTCGACCCGGTCGCAGGTTATAGAAGCGCGTGTAATACAGGATCGAACACCCCTCCTCTTGCGATGTCGTCTTCGCCCCCGCTTCGGCCAGCCAATCAATCATCGGAGAATTGCGCCCGCCGGCGTCGATGACGAGGTCACCGAGCACCACCTCGCCGTCCTGCAAGGCCAGACCGCTCGCGACGAGGGCGCCTCTCGCATCGCGTGCGCTGATCAGGCCCTTGACGAACACGCTCGAACGAATGGTGACATTCGGCGACGCCTCGACATAGAGTCGGATGATCCACTCCAGTGTCGATCGCCGGCTGACGAGAATGGACATCTCCTCGTCTCCCGGCGCGGCGACATAACGCGCCTTGATCGCCGGCGGCAGACCCTCGGCGAAGGTCAATTCGCGCGCTCCGGCGGTCTCAAGCGCGGCCAACAGAGCTGGATGTTCGGTCGCGATCAGTTTGCGCAACCGCGCGATAAACGCGTGGCTATGGCGCAGTTGGCTCGCCCCGAGTCGGGACCATTGATCAAAAGTTTCTTCAACGCCGTCGGGCGGCCCGGCGTCGCGCTCCAGCAAAGTAATGCGCCCGGCGGTCGGTGCGAGCGCCAGCGCGGTGCACAAACCGGCGATCCCGGCGCCCAGGACGACGATGCTCTCACTCATGGCGCTCTCCCGGCGCATAATCTTCTTTGATGTGTCCCGCCAATTGCGCTTCGGTGAACAACACCGGCTTGGTTTTCAGGGCGACGAAGAGCGGCGTCTGGTCGGCATAATGCGGTGAAGCGGCATCAAGGGTGGCGGACCCGAATTGGTGGATGCTTTGCGACGACAGCGCCCCGGCCTTGTCCCAGGTTACGAACATGATCAACGTATCGCCACCTTGCGCCTTTAGCCGGCCGTCCGCCTGCGGCGCGCCGTAGACCGCGCGATAGGTATCGGGGCCGCCGTCGATGGCCAGATCAACCGTGCCACGCACAATCCGATTGACGGCGCCCCATTTGGGATCGATACGCCCAAAATGGACTTGGAGCGTGGTGATCGCCTTTAACAGCGTCGGGCGGACGTCGGGGACATGGCCGGTCTTCAACGCGTCGGCCAAGGGCACGGCCGTGAGCACCGCCAAGGCCGCGCCGCGGCTGTCGACATTCGTGCGACGATCCCAATCGCGTAAGACCTTCTGTGCGGCGACGATACTCGCATCGCCCTTCGGATCGAGCGCCAACACCGCCGCGACCACCTTGGCCATGTCGGATCGGGCGCTGTAGGCGATGTCGAACTTATATGCGCGAAAGGCCGCCTCGGTGATGTGCCCGTCGGCGCCGAATGTCTCCTGCGCGCGGTAGGCGCGGTTGGTCATGTTGGTCTGGATGCCCATGGTCGCGGCGAAGTCGGCGGGCTTGAGGGCGTCGGCCGGCCCGGTCGCCGCAAACGGCGTATTGTTGGAATTGAATACGAACCCTGATTTGGGATTCCAAATCTGCGGAACACGCCCAAACGGCAGATAGCCGCGCCAGATCAGGTCGGAACGGTCGCCGGGAAGGACTCCCCTCCAGTCGATTCCGGCCTTTCGGTCCGGAAACAATCCGTTGTAGATATAGCCGATATCACCCTTCTCGTCGGCATAGATGTAATTGATGCTGGGCAGGGCCTGAAGCGCCATCGCGGCACGCCACTCGGCCAGGGTTGTCGCCTTGTCCAGGCGATAATATTGCAAGGCTTGGCGCGTTTCGCCCAGGCCGGCGTAGCGAAGGGCGAACACGCCGTGGTCAGTCCGCAGCGCCGGTCCGTGCGCGGACCACAGCACCTGTTTGTGCACGGTGATAATCAGCGGTCCGAGCAGTTTCACGCGGATCGCGGCGTCGAATTTGTCAAACGCTCGCCACTGGCCGTCGAGGCGATATTGGTCGTGGTTCGCCGGATTGATCGTGAGGCGATAGACGTCGACCAGATCGGGATCGTTGACCGTATTGGCCCAGCCCAAGTGGGCGTTATGGCCGTGCAACATGAAGGGCGAGCCGGGGAAAAACCCGCCGGCGACGTGCCACCCCTGGTCGCTTTCCAGCACCGCCTCGTACCACGCCACTGGCCCGACGTAGGGTTGGTGGGAATTGACCAGCAACCGCGTCGCGCCATCGGACGAGCGCGACGGCGCGACCGCGACGCCGTTGGAACCGACCGGCGGGGGCACACCCGTACGCGTCGGCGCGGTCAGTGTTTTTAAGGTGTCGTCGAGACCGTAAAAGAACGGTGTTTTGAATACGAAACCGGCGGCAATGTCCTTGCCCGTCAGCGGCAGAAGGCCGGGCGCGAGTTTGCCCGGATGACGCGCTCCATAATCGTTCACCCCGTCGGCATAACCCTGCAACACCGCGCGGACGTCACCGGGGAGCTGTGGATATCCGGCGTCCACCGTCTCGGTGACCCGCATCAGATGGACCAAATAATCCGTGACCGCGCCGTCCTTGCCTTTCCAGGCCGCCAGGGTCCCCCGCGTCGCCAAAGCGACGTCCCGCACCGTGGCAAAGTCGTCCTCCGACTGCGCGTAACCCAGACCAAACGCCACGTCGGCGTCGGTCGCACCCCGCACATGCGGCACGCCGAACCCGTCGCGGCGGATACGCACGTGATAGGCGTCGCCCCGCGCGATCAAGGCCTTGAGATCGGGGGCCGGTGGCCTGCCGATCTGATCGGCGACTATCAAGCCGACGACCACCAGCAGAGCGAGCCCCACCAGAGCCGTAAAACCCAGAGCGACCCGTCTCAATATCCGCATCATTCCCCCGCCGATACGCCGTGGCCACGACGACCATGTTTTCCCGTGACGAGGCTAGATAAGACCATCGTCAGGTAACGCAAAGAAAAACGCTTGAACCGGGCGTCCTCCAGGGGCCGCGCGTTGGCCAGCGCGAAGCTCGGCGCGGATGACGGAGGTCTCTAAACTGGAGGACGAATAGGGCCGCGCTGGAAGATTATCGGAAGGCGGTCATCAGGACCTTTAAGGCTCAACCTTGTGTGGTAGTGGTGAAGCCCTAGCTTGGCCCTCCGATCAGGCGTCCGCGCCCGTCATTTGGGGCTAGAGTGGGCCATGGCCAATCCGATCCAGTTCCGATTCCGATTCCGGCTCTTGCTCGGCCGCTTCGTGGCCATGGGTCCGGGCAAAGCTGACCTGTTGGCGGCGCTGGCCGAGACCGGCTCGATCTCGGCCGCGTCCCGCAAAATGCGCATGAGTTACAAGAAGGCCTGGTATCTGATCGACATCATGAACCGTTGCTTCCGCGAACCCGTCGTGGAAACGGTGAAGGGTGGTCGGGGGCATGGCGGCGCCAAGCTGACGGCAATGGGTCGCCAGGTTCTCGATCGCTATCGGGCTATCGAAGCGCGCGCCGCCGCGGCCGTTGCCGAGGACCTGCAAGCCTTTGCGGCGCTCGTCGTGGACGATCCCGAAGCCTGACCGAACCGGCTCGCCCTACAAGCCCGGGTTCGATATAGTCAGGTAACTATATCGCTGGATTGAGGTCGCCCATGCCGTTTAACACTTCAAACCACATGGCTAGTCGGGCCGTTCTCGTCCTTGTCGGCGCCGTCGCGCTCGGCTTGGCTAGCTTGAGCCAACCGGCTTACGCCGCTGACGAGCCCCCCATCGCGGCGGCGGCGGACTTGAACGCGGCTCTGCCCGAAGTGGCGGCGCTGTTTCAGAAGGCGACGGGCAAGACGGTCAAGCTGACCTTCGGCTCGTCCGGCAATTTCGCCCAGCAGATCCAGAACGGCGCGCCGTTTGAGGTCTACCTCTCGGCGGACGAAGGCTACGTGCAGACGCTGGCCGCCGCGGGCAAGACCGATGGCGAAGGCGCGCTTTACGCCATCGGCCGGATCGGCCTGTTTCAGCCTAACGGCTCGAAAATCCGAGCGGATGGGCAGTTGAAAGACTTAGGCGCCGCCGTCCAGAACGGACGCCTGCTGAAGTTTGCCATCGCGAATCCCGAACATGCCCCCTACGGCCGCGCCGCCCGAGAGGCTTTGCAGCACGCAGGCATCTGGGATGCGATCGAACCCAAGCTGGTGCTGGGCGAGAACGTGGCTCAAGCGACGCAGTTCGCCACCTCGGGCTCGGCTCAAGGAGGCATCATCTCGCTGTCGCTGGCATTGACGCCGCAGGTGAAGGCGGCCGGCGCCTTCGCGTTGATCCCGGCCGAGTGGCACAAGCCGCTTCGGCAGCGCGCCGTCGTCGTGAAGGGGGCCGGTGACACGGCACGGTCCTTCTACACCTTCCTCCAAGGTCCGCAGGCCCGGGCAGTCTTCAAGCGTTACGGCTTCGTGCTCCCCAACGAGGCGCGCTGAGCGCCCACCCATGGATTGGACCGCCTTCGCCCTGTCGCTGAAGCTCGCGGCGTGGACGGCCGCGGTCTTGCTGCCGCTCGGCCTTTTATCGGCGCGCGCCCTGGCCTTCCGGGCGCGGCGCGGCAAGGGCGTGCTCGAAGCGCTGGTGGCCTTGCCGCTGGTGTTGCCGCCAACGGTGCTGGGCTATTATCTGCTGGTGGGGCTCGGTGGAAATTCACCCCTCGGCCAGGCCTGGACGCAGCTCTTCGGCCACGGCTTGGTGTTCAGCTTCGAAGGCGGTCCAATCCATGGGTGGGCGCTCAGCGCGCCTCGTTGGGGAGCACGAAGCCGTAACGCTTGAAGACTGCCCGGGCCTGC
>JANXWN010000301.1 GCA_025351125.1 Caulobacteraceae bacterium
GATGAAAACGGCGCAATCTCGCTTCCCCAGGCGCTCCATCCCTATATGCGCGGCATGACCCGTATCGAAGCGGCGTGCGCATGAGGATTTTGCTCACCAATGACGACGGAATCAACGCGCCTGGCCTCGCCGCTCTGGAACGCATCGCCCGCACTTTGTCGGATGATCTTTGGGTGTGCGCGCCTGAAACCGAACAATCGGGAAAGTCGCGCGCGCTGACCTTGACCGAGCCCCTGCGCGTCCGGACCTTGGACGACCGGCGTTTTTCCGTCACCGGAACGCCGACCGATTGCGTTATGTTGGCGGTCCGCAATTTGATCGGCGGCGCTCAACCCGATCTGGTATTGTCGGGCGTCAATTACGGCGGCAACCTGGCCGAGGACGTGACGTTATCCGGGACGGTTGCAGGTGCGATCGAGGGGATGGCGCTGGGGATTCCGTCGATCGCTTTGTCGCAAATGCGAGGCGTGGAACGCGGCGACAACCCGAGCGAGTTTCTCACCGCCGAGACCTTCGGGGCAGATTTGGTGGCAAAATTGTTGAACGCCGGATGGCCGAGCGATGTGATTTTGAATATAAATTTTCCTTCGAAAGCGCCGCCCGATGGGCTCGGCATCGCGGTAACACGCCAAGGCTTCCGCGACGTTCGCACGCGGTATGCGGAACATCGCACGGATTTGCGGGGGCAGACCTATTATTGGACCGGTTATCGTCACCAGTTGTCAAACCCGGCGCCCGGAACCGACTTGGAGGCGGCCTATGCGGGTCGAATATCGGTCACGCCCTTACACATCGACTTGACGCATGAGGCGACGATCCGGGCTTTGAAGACCGCTTTGGCGCCCACGCCGATCAGCGGTGCGCGCGCGACTGACCTTGCAGGCGTGAAATGACGCGTAAATCCAAGGATGCCGCCTTTCCCGACCCGACGGAGCGGGAGACTCAACTCGCCAAGCTAATTTTGGGCCTGCGTTCGCAGGGGGTCACCGACCCGGCGGTGTTGGCCGCGATCGAGCGCACGCCCCGCGATCTGTTTACGCCCGAACTCTTTAAAGACCGATCGTGGGAAGACTCGGCTCTGCCGATCGCCTGCGGACAAACCATCAGCCAACCCTACATCGTTGGTCTGATGACCCAGGCCTTGACGCTGGAGCCACGCGCGCGCGTTTTGGAGATCGGCGCCGGTTCGGGATATCAGACCGCGGTTTTGGCGCGCCTGTCGCGTCTCGTTTATACGATCGAGCGCTATCGCACCTTGCTACGCGCGGCCGAGGAGCGCCTCAAAAGCCTGCACCTCACCAACGTTATTACCAAGTTCGGCGACGGATTTCTGGGCTGGCCAGAGCAGGCGCCCTTCGACCGTATTATCGTCACGGCGGCGGCGCCGGACGAGCCTAGGATCTTGTTGGAGCAACTCAAGCCGTCTGGCGTGCTGGTCGCGCCGATCGGAAAAGGACCGGTTCAGCAACTGAGGCGCTACGCCGGTGACGCAAAAGGCGGTTTCACCATCGAAGTGCTGTGCGATGTGCGCTTTGTACCATTGCTCGAAGGGGTGGCGCGTGAACTGTGACGACGATGTTCCTTTTGCATCGTGGGCCGTTTGGTTTGGCCGCGCGTTGTAATTGATGATTAACATGCGAGCCCTAAGAACTGGGGGATCGATAATTGGAGCGTCCATGCGGCAAATCTTGATCCTAGCGACGGGCTTGGCGACGATTTGCGCCGGCCTTTCGGCCTGTGCGACGCCCGCGTATCCCATCAGCGCGGACGAGGCGCGGGCCCCGGCGGCAGGGCCAAAATCGGTGACGACGGCGCAGGTAGCGCCGCCCGTTGTGACTGGCCCGGCCTATCCGTCGCCGTCGGTCGCGCCCGATCACATTGCGTCCCCGCCGACCGATCGCCCCTTGGTGGAAAGCACGCCCTTGCCGGCGGTCGACAGCCGACCGGCAGCCGCGCCGCAACCGTCGCAGCCTGCCGCCGCAGCGCCGCCGCCCGCGCCCGTGGCCGGCCTGGCGCCACGCGTGCGGGCTGAAGGACGATTGGTCGCCACCGGCAAAGTGGTCGCCGCGACCCGTATGTTCCGCGATTATCAGGTGCAAAAGGGAGATCACCTCTTTTCAATCGCGCGTGATTTTCAAACGACCGCCGACCAACTGGTCGAGGCCAACAATCTAAAATCAGCTAATGTGCTGCGTCCCGGCCAACACCTCAAAATCCCCATTGCAAAGGCTTATGTCGCCGAGACCGGGGATACATTGACGTTGGTGGCCAAACGGTTCGGCGTGGGAGCCGCCGAATTGTCCGATCTGAACAATCTACCCGAGCGCGGGCGGCTACGAGACGGCGACAAAATCGCCCTGCCGGCGCGTTTCGACGATCACGGGCCCTTCAGGCTAGCTCCGGACATCGTCGAGCAACGACCGCGCTATCGGGTCGTCCAGGCGCCGCCGGCGCCATCCAACGTCATGGCGCCAGGTCCCTATGTGGCCAGCCCCGCGGCGTTGGAAGCGGGCGCCCGACATCTGGCCGAGGAACGGGCGGCGGAAAGCCGCCCGCCGCCGACGCCTTACCGCCCCACGACCAGTGTCTCACCAGCTCAATCGAGTGTAGCGACAGCGGATGTCGTGGCAGCCGGTCGCGGACGCTTCATTTGGCCGGTAAAAGGCGAGGTTTTGTCGCCGTTTGGGGTGCGGGGGTTAGGTCGTAAAAACGACGGTATCGACGTCAGAGCGGCGCAAGGGACGGCGGTCCACGCCGCCGCCTCGGGCGAGGTGGTTTATTCCGGTGATCAAGTGCCGGGATTTGGCAATTTGGTGCTGATTAAACACTCTGACGGCTGGGTGACGGCTTATGCCCATCTTGATCATTCGCTCGTGCGCATGCGTCAGACGGTGATGCAAGGCGAGGAGATCGGACAGGTTGGCTTGAGCGGCGGGGTTACCGAACCGCAGTTGCATTTCGAAGTCCGCTATGCGCCCAGGCCGACAGACAAGGCCAGGCCGATCGATCCGCAGTTGGTCCTACCAAAATAGGCGCGGGACTTTCGTTCCGTTGGGGTAAGCAATCAAGATACCCGCCGACGTCACCTCAATCGATCACCGGTAAGGATACCCCATGGGTCAGGGACCACTCTCAGGGCTGAAGGTCCTGGAATTTGCCGGCATCGGGCCGGGTCCATTTTGCGGCATGCTGTTGTCCGACCTTGGTGCGGACGTGGTGAGGATCGACCGCAAGGGCCCTGGCCGCGCCTCCCCGACCGATGTGACGGCGCGCGGACGGCGTTCGGTCGCTCTGGATCTCAAATCCCCCGCCGCGGTCGAAGCTTGTTTGACCCTGATGGAGGCGGCCGATGGCCTGATCGAGGGCTTTCGCCCCGGGGTCATGGAGCGATTGGGATTGGGCCCCGACATTGCCCTAGCGCGCAACCCCAAACTGGTGTTCGGGCGAATGACCGGCTGGGGTCAAACCGGCCCTTATGCCAACGCCGCCGGCCACGACATGAATTACATCGCCATCAGTGGCGCCCTGCACGCCATCGGCACGAGCGACAAGCCGGTTCCGCCGCTAAATCTGGTCGGCGATTTTGGGGGCGGGGCGCTCTATCTGGCGTTCGGCTTGCTGGCCGGCGTACTCCACGCCCGCGCCACAGGACAAGGTCAGGTGATTGACTGTGCGATGAGCGACGGCGCCGCTTCATTGATGGCGATGTTCTACGGCTTCAAAGGCGCGGGGATGTGGCAGGAGACGCGGCGATCGAATTTACTGGATGGCGGCGCCCACTTCTACGACACCTACCAGTGCGCTGACGGCGGCTGGATATCGATCGGCTCGATCGAACCGCAGTTCTACGCCCTATTGCTGGAAAAAACCGGCCTGACCGACCCTGCCTTCAAGGCCCAAATGGACCGGGAGCAGTGGCCGTCTTTGCGCGAACGCTTGGCGAAAGTCATCGCCCAAAAGACCCGAGACGAGTGGTGCGTCATCATGGACGCGAGTGACGTGTGTTTTGCGCCCGTGCTCGATTTGGACGAGGCTCCCAAGCACGCCCATAACCTCGCACGTCAAACCTTCGTGACCATCGCCGGCGTAACCCAGCCGGCGCCGGCCCCGCGGTTTTCGGCCACGCCCGGCGCCATCGCCGGACCGCCGCCGGCGATTGGGGCTCACAACCGCGAAGCGCTCGCCGATTGGGGGCTATCGACCGCGCAAATCGACCAATTGCAGCCCACCGAGCCCTGAGCTGATCGTTCATTCTGGGTTCAGCCGCGCGGCGCCATAACCGTCACGTTGATGGCCGTCGCGCTTC
>JANXWN010000335.1 GCA_025351125.1 Caulobacteraceae bacterium
GTCTCAACCGCCCGATTTACGCCCGTACCGCCGCGTACGGCCACTTCGGGCGCGCGCCCGAAGCCGACGGCGGATTTTCGTGGGAGAAGACCGATTTGGCCGAAACCTTGCGCAAAGCCTTTTAAGGACAACCCCTCACGATGATCCGAAGCAAGACGATACGGGCCGCCGCACTGACCGTCGGCATGTTGTTCGCTCAAACCGCGTGGGCCGCGAGCGAAACGCCACCCGCCGCCGCCATGGTCGGCCCGCTCGTCGCCGGCGTCTGTTTGCTGAGCCGGCAGGACCTCGTATCGCACTCGAAGATTGGTCTGGCCGCCGCGGCGCGTCTGGAAACCCTGACGCGCGCCTCGCAAACTGAATTCAATGGCGAGAAAGCCCGGATCGAAGCGCGGGCTAAAGCGCTGGGGGCCAAGCGCGGCAGCTTGCCTCCCGCCCAATTGCAAGCGCAGGGGCAGGCGCTCAACCAGCGTTTCGCAGCCCTGCAAGCGCAGGCCGGCGTGCGTGCGCGGCAGATTGACGATACCCACGCCATGGTCGCCGCGCGGATGGTCGATGGCGCGCAACCGTACATCGCCGCGGCCTTCGCGGCGCATGGCTGCGGCCTGCTGGTCGCCCGCGAAGCCGTGCTCGGCGGAAATCTTACCAACGATTTGACCCCCGAAGTGCTGGTGGCCCTGGACGCCAAGGCGGCGCCCCTGACGTTTGAACTCGAACCGGCGCGCTAGACTCTTTGCCTCCCCCGTACGGGAGGGAGGTCTTTAATACAGCGTCGCCAGGGCTTTAGCCTCGAATTCCAGCAATTCATCGGTGCGACCTTGCCGCACTTTGGTGGCCCATTGCGGGTCCTGCAGCACGGCGCGGCCAACGGCGACGAGGTCAAAATCGCCGCGATCCAGTCGGCGGATCAAATCGTCCAACGAGTCCGGTTGCGAGCTTGCGCCGCCAAAACCGGCGACGAAATCGCCGTTCAGGCCGACGGACCCGACGGTGATGGTCGGCGCGCCGGTCAGTTTTTTGGCCCATCCGGCGAAGTTAAGATCCGACCCATCGAATTCAGCCTCCCAAAACCGACGCTGCGAACAGTGGAAAACATCGACCCCGGCATCCACCAGAGGATTGAGCCACGCTTCCATCTGCGTCGGCGTGTGCGCCAACTTGACATTGAAATCCTGTTGTTTCCATTGCGACAGGCGGATGATGACCGGGAAAGTCGGGCCGACGGCGGCGCGCACGGCCCTGACGATATCGCCGGCGAAGCGCGCCCGCTCGCCGATATCGGGTCCGCCGAAACGATCGGTGCGATGGTTAACCCCCTCCCAAAAGAATTGATCAATCAAATAGCCGTGCGCGCCATGCAGCTCGACGGCGTCAAAGCCGAGGCGCTTGGCGTCCCCCGCCGCACGACCAAAAGCGTCGATGGCGTCGGCGACCGCCGCGTCCGACATCGGCTCGCCAAAGGTCTGGCCCGGAGCGGAGAGGCCAGAGGGGCTATCGTAGGGGCCAGGCGGCGTCCATTCGGGATTTTGGCTGCGAACAGCGCCGACGTGCCATAACTGCGGCGCGATCAGGCCCCCCGCCGCGTGCACTTGATCGACCACCGTCTTTTACGCCGCCAGCTCGGTCTGACCATGAAAGCGCGGGATGTTCGGATCATTCAGCGCAACCGGTCGCGCCACGCCCGTGCCTTCGGTGATGATCAGCCCGACATCGGCGCCGGCGCGGCGGGCGTAATAGGCGGCGACGTCCGCCGTCGGCACGCCGCCCGGCGACTTCGACCGCGTCATCGGCGCCATGACGACCCGGTTGGGGAGCGTCAATCCCTTGAACGTAAAGGGCTGAAACAGACTATCGGTCGACATGCCGCGATCCGCTCTTAGGCGACGGCGTCGAAGTATTCGACCGCCGGCGCGCCGGCCATGCAGGGACCCATTTTCCGACCCAATTCTCTAAAATAGTCGGTCTTGCCATGGGCGGCGACGGCGTCTTGATCGGAATAGAGCTCCATCACCTTATAAGTGTCGGCTTCGGTACGACTTTTGGCCAATTGATAAAGAAGGTTGCCGGGCTCGTTGGCCCGCACCTTGGCGACCAGCTCCAGAAAAATCGGCTCAAATTCCGAGGCCTTGCCCGCCTGAATCTTGAGGGTCGCTATGATGCCGATCATGTTTGTTCTCCAGTTTGCAAGTCCAGCGCCTTGATACGGGCCGGCCGCGCCGGGGCGCAAGGGTGACGTCGAGGCAGGATGGACACACGCAACCCGCCGGTCGGCGACGATGCCGCTCGATTTTCCGGTCGTAGTCGGTCACAAGACGCCATCATGAAATTTCTCGACCAATGCAAGATCTATATCCGCTCGGGAGACGGCGGCGGCGGCGCGGTGTCGTTCCGCCGCGAGAAGTTCATTGAGTATGGCGGACCGGACGGCGGCGACGGCGGCCGCGGCGGCGATGTCTGGATCGAGGCGGCCGACGGACTCAATACCCTTATAGACTATCGCTATCATCAGCATTTCAAGGCCAAGACCGGCGTGCACGGCATGGGCCGCAACCGCACCGGCGCAAACGGCGACGACGCCGTCCTGCGGGTGCCGGTAGGTACACAGGTGTTCGAGGAGGACCAAGAAAGCTTGATCGCCGACTTGGCGCAAGCGGGGGCGCGGGTTCGCCTGGCCGCCGGCGGCAACGGCGGGTTCGGCAACGCCTATTTCAAAGGCCCGATCAATCAAGCGCCCAAACGCGCCAATCCCGGACTGGCCGGCGTGGAGATGTGGATTTGGCTGCGCTTGAAGCTGATCGCCGACGTCGGTTTGGTCGGCCTGCCCAATGCCGGCAAATCCACCTTGTTGGCCGCTTCGTCCGCCGCCACGCCCAAGATCGCCGATTATCCGTTTACGACCCTGGTGCCCAATCTTGGTGTGGTCGATCTGTCGTCCAACGAACGCTTCGTGATGGCCGACGTGCCCGGTCTGATCAAGGGCGCGTCGGAAGGTTTGGGATTGGGCGTGCGGTTTTTAGGGCATATCGAGCGCACCGCCGTCCTGATTCATCTCCTCGACGCCACAGCCGCCACGCCGGTCGCCGACTGGCGCACAATTCGCCGCGAACTGGAGGCTTACGGCGAAGGTATCGAGGATAAGGCGGAACTGATCGTGCTCAACAAGGTCGACGCCCTCGATCCCGCTGCGCGCAAGTCCCTGGCCGCCAAGGTGAAGCGCGCGACCGGACAGGCGCCGTATTTGATTTCCGCAGTGTCCGGCGAGGGCGTGCGCGATCTGTTGCGCGCCGCCCACGGCAAGGTTCTCGAACGTGATCGCCCGCGGGTCGAAGCGGCTTTGGCGGAGGATTGGCGTCCGTGAGCGTTCTGGGCGACGCGCGCCTGATCGTCGTCAAGGTTGGTTCCGCCCTGCTAGTCGACGGCGAGACCGGCGCGGTGGATTGGACGTGGTTGACGGCGTTTTGCGCCGATGTCGCTCGCTTGCGAACTCGTGGACAACGAATCGCGCTGGTGTCGTCCGGCGCGGTGGCCCTAGGGCGGGCGCGCCTGGAATTAGGGCGTCGCGCGCTGAGTTTAGCCGAAAAGCAGGCCGCCGCCGCCGCTGGACAATCGCTGCTCATGCACGCTTGGGAGCAGGCGTTGGAGCCGCAGGTGGTCCCTGCGACGGGTGGCGCGCACGCGTTGCGGTTGGAGCCGTTGCA
>JANXWN010000341.1 GCA_025351125.1 Caulobacteraceae bacterium
GCTCGACGCCGACGTTGCCGTGCTGGTTCTGACGCACGTCCACTATAAGACTGGCGCCCTGCACGACATGGCCGCCTTGACGGCCAAGTCTCACGCCGTCGGCGCGCTGGCGCTGTGGGACTTAAGCCATAGCACCGGCGCCCTGCCGGTCGCCCTGAACGCCGTGGGCGCCGACTTGGCGGTCGGCTGCGGCTATAAGTTTCTGAACGGCGGACCGGGCGCGCCGGCGTTTATGTATGTCGCCAAGCATCTGCGCGATAAAATTTCCTCGCCGCTGAGCGGGTGGATGGGGCACGCCGCGCCGTTTGAATTTCACGACGAATTCCGGCCGGCGGGCGATATCCGCCGTGTTTTGTGCGGCACGCCTCCGGTTTTGGCCTTGTCGGCTCTCGAAACGGCCCTGGGCGTGTTCGATGACGTGTCGATGGACGCCGTGCGCGCCAAATCCATGGCGCTGGGCGATTTGTTCCTCGACCTGATCGAGGCTCGTCTGCCGGACGCCGGTTTTGCCATTGCCTGTCCGCGCGACGCCGCCATGCGCGGAAGCCAGGTCAGCCTGCGCCACCGCGACGGCCACGCGATCGTCCAGGCGTTGATCGAGCGCGGCGTGGTTGGCGACTTTCGCAGTCCGGATATTTTACGGTTCGGCCTCACGCCGCTCTATGTCGGCTATAGCGATATATGGGACGCCGTGGATCGTTTGGTGGAGGTGATGCGGAGCGAACTTTGGCACGCGCCCCGTTTTCAAGTCCGAGCGGCGGTGACATAAGCCGCGTCCTTGTCAATTTTGGATGACGACATGAGTCTCGATCCGAGCGATTGGAACGAAACCCGCGCGCTTGGGCGCACGATGGTGGACGATATCCTCAGCTATTTGCAAACCATGCGTGACCGCCCCGTGTGGACCAGTGTTCCCGCCGATGCGAAGGCGCGTTTGAGCGAACCGGTCCCTCGGGCGGGCGCGCCCTTGGCCGAGGTCTACGCCGCCTTCAAGCGCGATGTGCTGCCTTATCCCACGGGCAATATTCACCCGCGATTTTGGGGCTGGGTGATGGGAACCGGAACCACGACCGGCGTCTTGGCCGAATTGTTGGCGGCCGGCATGAACCCGCATTTGGCGGGCTATGATCAGTCGGCGGCGATCATCGAACGGCAGGTTTTGGATTGGCTGAAGGAACTGGTGGGCTTTCCCGCCGACGCCAGCGGGGTCTTGGTCAGCGGCGGCACGGCGGCGAATATCGAAGGCCTGATGGCCGCCCGTGTCGCCAAGGCCGGCTTTGACGTCCGCGAAACAGGCGTGCACGGCGGTCCCCCCTTGACCGTCTACGGCAGCGTCGAGACGCACAGTTGGATCAACACGGCGTGCGAATCCATGGGGATGGGCCGCCGGGCGTTTCGCGCCATCGCCGTCGACGCCGCTTACCGCATCGACGTGAACGCTTGCCGCGCCCGCATCGCGGCGGATATCGCGGCGGGCGAGCGACCCTTCGCCGTCGTCGGCAACGCCGGCACGGTCGGCACCGGCGCGGTGGACGACCTGATCGCTCTGCGGGCCCTCGCCGACGACTTCGGCCTGTGGTTGCATATCGACGGCGCCTTTGGGGCCTTGGCGGCCTGGAGCGACAGCCGCGCTCTGGTGGCTGGACAGGAAACCGCCGATTCCCTGGCCTTCGATCTGCACAAATGGGGTTATGTGCCCTATGAGGCGGGCGTGATCCTGACCCGCGATCCGGGCGCGCAGTTGGCCACCTACCAGCCGGGCCGCGCCGCCAAGCCGGCCTATCTGCAATCGGGTAATGGCGGCATTTCGGTCGACACCACCTATTTCGCCGATCGCGGCCAGCAACTGTCGCGTGGCTTTCGCGCGCTGAAAGTCTGGATGTCGATGAAGGAACAGGGCGTCGACCGTCTGGGCGCCGCCATTCAGAAAAACATCGATCAGGCCCACCGATTGGGCGATTTAGTCGCGGCGCATCCCGATTTGGAATTGCTGGCGGCGGTCTCGCTGAACATCGTCTGTTTCCGCTATGCGCCGTCCGGAACAGCGGAGAAGACCCTTGACTCCCTCAACGCGGCTATCCTGATCGCCCTGCAATCGCGCGGGATCGCCGTGCCGTCACAGACGGTGCTGCAAGGTCGTTTCGCGATACGCGTCTGTATCACCAACCATCGCTCCGAAGACCACGACTTCGACTTCTTGGTGGCTGCGGTTGTGGCGATCGGGGCGGAAATGGCGGCGACCGCGCCGTTTAACGCCCGGTCGTCTTAAATTTCCTGATTGTAGGCTCCGATGGCGGGCCAACCGGCCAGTCGCTCTTTGACCTCGCGATGAAACAAGGCCCGCATGTCGTCGGCTGAGCGGGTGCTTTCGACGACCACGACCAGTTCGGGCTTGTTGGATGACGGCCGCACTAAGATCCACGAGCCGTCGTCGAGGGCCACGCGCACGCCGTTGACGGTGATCACCTCGGTGATTTTACGGCCCAGGATGGAACCGCCGGCGGCGGCGAGCTCCTGGTAGGCTTGCACGATTTCGGCGGCGACGTCATATTTGATCTCGTCGGCGCAGTGCGGGCTCATGGTTAGCGAGGTGTAGGCGACGGGGAGGGCGCGCTTGAGGTCGCTCATCCTTTGGTCCGGATTGCGATCCAGCATGGCCAACACGGCGGCGGCGGCGGTCAGGCCGCAATCATAACCGCGCCCCAACGGTCCGTTGAAAAAGAAATGTCCTGATTTCTCGAAGCCCGCCAGGGCTCCCAGCTCCGAGGTTTTACGCTTGATATAGCTGTGCCCGGTTTTCCAATACACCGTGGTGGCGCCATGGGCGGCCAGCACCGGATCGGTGGCATACAGCCCGGTCGACTTGACGTCGACCACGAAGGTCGCGTTCGGATACAGCGGTGCTAGATCACGCGCCAACATCAGGCCGATTTTGTCGGCGAAAATCTCCTCGCCCTCGTCGTCCACGACGCCGCAACGGTCGCCGTCGCCGTCAAAACCCAGCGCCAGATCGGCGCCGTGCTCGCGAACCGCCTGGCCCATCATGTGCAGCATTTCAGTATCTTCGGGATTGGGATTATAGCGCGGAAAGGTCCAATCCAGATCGCAATCCATCGCGATCACCTCGGCGCCCATGCGCCGCAGGGCCTCGGGGGCAAATGCTCCCGCCGTGCCGTTGCCGCAGGCGCACACCACCTTCAACGGACGCTTCAAGGCGCATCGCGCGGCGGCGTCGGCGATATAGCGCTCCGCGACGCCCAAGACGTGGGTCAAGGTCCCGCCCGACCGTTCGATCCCCGCGCCGCCCAGCACGATATCGCGTAATCGGCCGATCTCGTCGGGGCCGAAGGTCAAGGGCGGTGCGGCGCCCATTTTGACGCCCGTCCAACCGTTTTCGTTATGGCTGGCGGTAACCATGGCGACACACGGCGCTTCTAGGTCGAACTGCGCGAAATAGGCGGTCGGCGACAAAGCCAGGCCGATGTCCAGTACCTCGCACCCGGCGGTCAGCAACCCTAAGGTCAGGGCCTGTTTGACCGACAAGGAATAGGATCGAAAGTCGTGCCCCACCACGATGCGGCGTTTGCCCAGTTCGTGCAGATAGGTCCCTAAACCCAGGCCCAGCGCCTGGAGCCCCAACAGATTGATTTCCGAGCCCAGCAACCAGCGCGCGTCGTATTCGCGAAAGCCGGTCGCCTTGACGAGCGGCGCATTTTCGTAGGCGGCGGTGTTGGGCCGTAAGTCGGCGCGGGGAATGGCAAGCATGCAGGCTCTTTTACCGGTTATTGTGTCAGGCACGCGACGGCGGGGCAAATCAGCCGGGATCGTCAGCGTACCGGCGCGCCGCCCGCGACGCTTGACGCCGGGCGCCCGAACGGCGGCGGTGACGGCGCCCCCGCTCCCCGCGGCCATACCAGGGCGAGGATGATCAGCGCGGCGGCGGCGAGCGCCATCAGGGGCAGGGCGAGGCGGTTCGTCATACGAAGACGGCTATAAAGCCTCGAACCCATTACCGCAAAAACCGCGGCGTCGAGACATCCTTTGTCGGTATATAGCCTGTCCTCGGGCCGACCTCCGGTCGGAACCGGAAGCCGACATTTCCCCCGGAGAGGGCAAAGAAGTTAGAAATTTCTTTCTCTTCCCCTGTCGGGGGAAGCGACTCGGCGTCAGCCGAGCGGTAGGGGCGCCGACACACCAAAGATCGTACGGCGAGGCACGGACGGTCCCATCCGCCGCGTCGCCGCTATTGCGGTTGATGCGTGGCCGGGGGGCCGGGGACAATCACCAGTTTTCCCTTAGGCAAACCCGTCTCTTCGAGTTCCACGATGGCGGTGATCGCCTCGGACAACGGCGCGATGCGGCCGATCGCCGCGACGAGCTTGCCCCCCTCGGCCGCTTCGGCAATGCCTGCCAGGGATTGTGGCGTAGAATCGCCGAATACCAGGTGATGCCGCGGCGAGAGCTGGCAGCCGATCATCTTGAAGGGTGTGGGGACGATGTGCAGCGCCATCCCGCCGCGTTTAAGCATTGAGCCGCACTGGCTGAGCGACAATACGCCCGCTGTATCGAAGACGACATCGCAGCGATGTCGATACGCGGCGCTGTCGAAGGCGCGATAGTCGACCACCTCGCCCACGCCCAGCGCCAGGGCGTCCTCGCGTCCGGACGCGCTGCAACTGCCGATGACGTCGGCGCCATAGATGCGCGCGATCTGCACCGCCGAACGTCCAACCCCGCCCAGACACCCGGTAATAAAGACCGACTGGCCAGCCCTAAGCCTTGCCTTCACCACCAGCGCGTTCCAGGCCGTCCCGCTCGCTATGGTCAAGGCGGCCGCCTGTTCGAACGAGACGGATGGCGGCTTAGGCCCAACGTTTTTCTCGTCCGCGACGACGCATTCGGCAAACGCACCGGCTTGCGGGATGGAGGTGGCGCCGAAAACTTCATCGCCCACCTTGAGCCGCGTCACCTCCGGCCCGACGGCTTCGACCACGCCGGCAAAATCATGGCCAAGGCCGCGGGGAAACCGGGAGCCGGACAGCATCTTGATTTCGCCTCGGCGAATCTTCCAGTCCATCGGGTTGGCGGCCGCGGCTCTGACCCGGACACGAATTTGGCCACGCGCGGGTTCTGGCTGTTCGACCTCGTCCAGCCGCAGTTTTTCCGGGCCGCCATATTGGAGATATTGAACGCGCTTCATAAGCAATGACCTCGATCCGTGATGCCTCGACATAAAAATGTCCGATCAAGTCCGACTGCAAGGGCTACAGGGGGACCCACACCCTTTGACATGAATTCTCGTTTTACCGCAAAAGTGGGGCGTGACGGTCCCGATATCGACCCGGCTTTTCGCCATTGCCCTTTATATCTCCTTTACGTCCGGCCCACGCCTTAAGCGTCGCGCCTTTATGCCGGTCCACCATACCCTTCAGCGTCGAGGCTGGAGACTTGTCGGATGGATATCGTTTTTCTTGCACTCGGCGTGGGGCTTTTTGGCTTGTTCGCCGGTTATGCCCTGTTGCTGCGGGGCGTCTAATCATGCTGCTCAATCTGATTTACGGCGCGGCGACGCTCGGCGTCGGCGGCTACGTTTTGTGGGCCCTGTTGCGCCCTGAAAAATTTTAGAACCGGACGCCCGCATGATGACCCCTCAAGGATGGGCTGAGATCGCCGTGACGATTGGGCTGGCGATCGCTCTGGGATGGCCGCTCGGCATCTATTTGGCGCGGCTGTGGAAAGGCGAAACGACCTGGCTCGACCCAATTTTGCGCCCGGTGGAGCGCGGTTTTTACCGCTTGGCCGGCGTCGATGCGGAAAAAGGGCAGGGGTGGCCAGCTTACACCTTGTCGTTGTTGGCGTTCAGCACCGCCGCGTTTGGGTTTCTCTACGCGATCTTGCGGTTGCAGGGCGCCCTGCCGCTTAATCCGGCCCACATCGCCGGCATGGCGCCAGATTTGGCGTTCAATACCGCCGTCAGCTTCGTGACCAACACCGACTGGCAGTTCTACGCCGGCGAGACGGCCGCGAGCCACTTTAGCCAAATGGCGGGCCTGACGGTGCAGAACTTCGCCTCCGCCGCCGTCGGCATGGCGGTCGCCGGCGCGCTGGCCCGTGCCTTCGCCAGCCACCGCGGCGCGACGATCGGTAATTTTTGGGCCGATTTGGTACGCTTGACCCTCTATCTTCTGCTGCCGTTATCCATCGTCATCGCTCTCGCCCTTGTCGCCTTAGGCGTCCCGCAAACCCTGGCGGCTCATCTCGACGGGCACACGCTTGAGGGCGCCAAACAGACCCTCGCGGTCGGCCCGGTCGCCAGCCAGGAGGCGATCAAGCAGATCGGCACCAACGGCGGCGGCTTCTTCAACGCCAATTCGGCGCATCCGTTCGAAAATCCCAATGCGATCAGCAATTTGATCGAGGCGGTAATCATGAACATGTTGGCCTTTGCGTGTGTATTCGCCTTTGGCCGGGTCGGCGGCTTGCGCAAGGAAGCGCGCGCTTTGGTGATTGTGATGGCCTTAATGCTCGGCGGCGCGGCGTCGGCGATCTATGCGGCCGAGACCTCGCCGACCCCGGCGCTGATCGCCGCTCATGTCCAAACGATCCCGAACATGGAAGGCAAGGAAGTGCGCTTCGGCGCTGCGTCCACCGCCGTTTTCGCGGCCATGACCACGGGCGCTTCGGACGGAGCCGTCAACGGTATGCACGAAAGCTTCACGCCGCTGGGCGGGGGAGTGGCGATGTTCATGATCCAGCTCGGTGAAATGCTGCCGGGCGGCGTGGGATCGGGGCTCTACGGCATCGTCGTGATGGCTATCCTAGCGGTGTTTGTCGCCGGCTTGATGGTCGGCCGGACGCCGGAATATCTGGGTAAAAAGATCGAGGTTCGTGAGATCCAACTGGCGATGCTGGCAATCCTGGTGCTGACAGCCTCGGCGCTCGGCTTCGCGGCGGTCGCGGCCGTACACCCCGCCGCCCTCAAAACCGTCTCGGCCAAGGGCGTGCACGGTCTGTCAGAGATGCTTTACGCCTACGCGTCCGCGACCGGCAATAACGGCTCGGCGTTCGGCGGATTGAGTTCCAATCCCTACTGGAACACCACCATGGCGATCGCTATGGCGCTGGGCCGGTTCGGCTATATCGTTCCGGTCCTAGCCATCGCTGGAACTATCGCGGCCAAGCCTCGCCTGCAGCCCACGGCGGGAACTCTGCCCACGCATGGCCCGCTATTCATCGGCCTTCTCATCGGCGTGATTCTGATCCTGGCCGGTCTGCAATATTTCCCGGCGCAGGCCTTGGGTCCGATCGTCGAGCATTTTCAAATGCTGTCGGCCGTCGACAAATCCTGACACCTTTAATCAAGCTGAAGGAACCCGAGTCCATGGTCACCGCCGTCACCGCCGCCGGTCCGCAAGGCGCCATGTTGCGCCGCGCCGCTCGCGACGCCGTGGTTAAACTCGATCCCCGACGCCTTGCCGCGAACCCGGTGATTTTGGCGACCGAGGTCGTCGCCGCCTTGGCGACCTTGTCATTGGTGGACGCCGTGGTCCACGGCGCGCCGTGGGCCTTTGCGCTGCAGATCGCGCTTTGGCTGTGGGCTACGGTGTTGTTCGCCAACTTCGCCGAGAGCGTGGCGGAAGGACGCGGTAAGGCCGCGGCGGACAGTCTGCGCGCCGCGCGGGTCACCACCATGGCCAAACTCGTCGTCGATCCGGCCACCGGTGCGGTCGTGCCGACGGCCTCGCACAAACTGATTTGCGGCGAGATCGTCCTGGTCGAGGCCGGGGACATCGTGCCCGCGGACGGCGAAATCATCGAAGGCGTCGCTTCGGTCAACGAGGCGGCGATTACCGGCGAATCCGCGCCGGTCATCCGCGAAAGCGGCGGCGACCGCTCCGCCGTCACCGGCGGCACGACGGTCGTGTCCGATTGGATCAAGGTGCGCGTGACATCGGGGCCTGGCAACAGCTTCCTCGATCGTATGATCGCCATGGTCGAAGGCGCCAATCGTCGCAAAACCCCCAATGAAATTGCTCTGGCGGTGCTGCTGGCCGGTTTGACTCTCGTGTTCCTGATCGCCGTGGTGACATTGCTCGGGCTTGGTCGCTATTCGGGCGTGACCCTCGATCCCATCGTGCTGGGCGCGCTGTTCGTCTGCCTGATTCCGACGACGATCGGCGGTTTGCTGTCGGCGGTGGGTATTGCCGGCATGGACCGGTTGTTGAAGGTCAACGTGCTTTCGACCTCCGGGCGGGCGGTGGAGGCGGCGGGCGACGTCGATACGCTGTTGCTCGACAAGACCGGCACGATCACTTTCGGTAATCGGATGGCGACCGAAGTCGTCGCCGCGCCTGGCGTGGCGCCTGAGCGGGCCATGCGCGCCGCACTCATGGCGTCGCTAGCTGACGAAACGCCCGAAGGCCGCTCGATCCTGGCGCTGGGGCGCGAGTCGCACGCGGCAGAGGAGGCTATGCCGACGGGTGCCGCCCCGATTGCATTTAGCGCCGCCACGCGCGTTTCGGGGCTGGATATCCCCGGCGTCAGCTGGCGCAAAGGCGCCGTGGAAGCGGTCTATCGCTTGGTTGGTATCGAGGCGCGCGACGTGCCGTCCGAGATTCTCGCCACGGTGGATCGCATCGCGCGGTCGGGGGGTACGCCGCTGGCGGTCAGCGAAAACGATCAATTGATGGGCGTCATTCACCTAAAGGATGTCGTAAAACCGGGGGTGAAGGAACGCTTCGCTGATCTGCG